>JBKBIS010000120.1:0-5327 GCA_046294145.1 Brevinematales bacterium
TCCCCCGGGGAACCGTACCCCAACACTGGAAGAAACCATAGCCTGTACACCCTTTTTGAGGGAACAGATAACACTGATTCAACCAAAACTGATCGTGGCGTTGGGTAATTCTGCAGCAAAATATCTTCTGGCTACGGAAGAGGGAATTACGAAGACAAGAGGTCAGGAACACAAAAGCATCCTGGGGTTTCCTGTATTTCCTACCTTTCATCCTGCTGCGGTGCTTCGTAATTATGTGGCGTACTATCCTCTCTTTGAAGCGGACATTCATTCAGCCCTACAGAAGGTGGGTTTATGCCAAAAGTAGCCGAGGTGTATCTTCCTGTTCCCCTGGATCAGTCTTTTTCCTACCTTGTGGAAGACAGTACACCGCTTTATGGACGGGTGGAAGTGAAGCTTCGTAACCGTCGTATGATTGGTGTGGTAGGAAAACTCAATGATCTTGAGGAAGTGGAAGTCTCGTATGAGATAAAACCTGTCGAAAAGGTTATCGATCATGCACCGATTATGACAGAGGCAACCTGGCAGATGGCTCAATGGATCAGTGAGTATTATGTGTCGCCATTGGGGGAGGTTCTTGGCACTCTTCTGCCAAAAGCGAGGCGTCCTATCCCTCTTTTTCATCCATCGGTTTTTTCGAAGTCTTTGTACAAACTTAACCCTGAGCAGCAAAAGGCTTTTGATACTCTCGTACCCTATCTTGGAATGCCCAAGTCCTTTCTTCTCCATGGTGTAACGGGAAGTGGCAAAACCGAAGTGTACAAACATTTGGTTGCCCGATCTCTTGAGATGGGGAAAACAGCTATTATTCTTCTGCCGGATATAGCCCTCACTCCTCAGATGTTAGAACGTTTTTCCCAGGTTTTTGGTGATGTGATAGCTCTCTACCATAGCCGTCTCTCACCAGGAGAGCGTCTTCACGAGTGGCTTCGCTGTTTGAAAGGTGAGGCTAAGGTTGCCATTGGGGCGCGTTCTGCTATTTTTCTTCCAATGCAGGATCTTGGACTTATCATCATCGATGAGGAACATGAGCCTTCCTATAAATCTCAGGAAAGCCCTCGGTATCATGCCCGTCAGGTGGCATTTTACCGCTCTCAGAAAGAGAAGGCCACTCTTCTGCTTGGTTCAGCGACTCCCCAGATAGAAACCTACTATTATGCCCTGCAGGGAAAACTGAACCTTTTAAAGCTCTCTACGCGTCATGGAAAGATGTCCCTTCCCTCTGTGCATATTATTGATCTCAAAACGGTTAAAGAAGATGAAAAAAATACTGTTTTGAGTACTTCTCTTCTTCAGGCTATGGTAAAAACTCTTTCCCAGAAGAGACAGGTTCTTCTTTTTCTCAATCGGCGAGGTTTTTCTCCTGTTCTTTTCTGTTCTGATTGTGGGCATAGTTTTACCTGCCCTCACTGTGATGTAGCGCTCACTTATCACAAAAAAAAGAAATCTCTTATCTGTCATCATTGTGGCTATACACAGATCCTGCCGGATATCTGTCCTGAGTGTCATGGGATAAACCTTAAAGAGATAGGAATAGGTACAGAGCGGCTTGAGCATTTTCTCTCTGAACATTTTCATGGATATCGGACGATTCGGCTTGATCTCGATACCACTACTCACAAACATAGCTTTGATACCATGATTCAACAAATACGAAATCATCAGTATGATATTATTGTCGGGACGCAGATGATAGCAAAAGGCCATGACATTGAAAAGTTAGATCTTGTGGGTGTTGTTTTGGCTGATATAGGGCTTCAGATACCAGATTTTCGGGCTTCAGAGCGTACGTTTGTCCTTATTACTCAGGTTGTTGGAAGGGCTGGGAGAAGGGATATACCGGGAGAGGCCTATATCCAGACCTACTTACCCTCTCATCCGGCTATTACTTTTGGGGCCAGGCAGGATTATGAGGGCTTTTATCAGCGTGAAATTCTCAAACGTCAAGAATTTTCCTATCCACCTTTTGTTCGATTGGGGCGTGTGGTTATTCGGAGTCAAGACAGAGAGAAACTTACGTCCTTTCTTGCTTCTCTCGAACCCTGTCTCAACTCTTTTCGACAGGCCTATCAAGGAAACGCTCTTGTTCTTGGACCCTTTCCCTGTCCATTTGAAAAGTTGAAAAATACCTATAGATACCATATAATAATAAAATCAAAAGCTGTAGAAAGTATTCAGGCCTTTTTTCGGCTGATGAAGGAAGAGATGAAGCGGAGAAAAAACACAGCAATTTACCTTGAGCTTGATCTTGATCCTTTCCATCTTTTATAGCGGGGAAGAAGGCAAAAGGAGCATGGGCTGATGCAGGAACTCACCAAACGGTCCTTTACCAAGATAAAGATTATTTTTGGTATTGTCTATGGATATATGGCTATTGCCCTCGCTACGGTGATGTTTTTTCAGGTTATTCGTAGTGTGGAATACTTTCAGAAGTCTCAGCTTAATCGTGCCCGTGTTCGATTTATTCCTGCTTATCGAAGTGTGATCTATGATAGAAATCTTCAAACTCAGCTTGCCTATAATGTGAAGTCTCTCAGTCTTGTGGTGATTCCCGGTCTTCTCCCGACGGGAACCAACCGCACAACCGTGATTGAAAACCTTTCTCTTCTTCTGCATACTTCATCTTCTAATATCAATGCCGTGATCGAAGAACAGGCCATTGATAAATTTACACCTATTGTGATTGCTTCAGACATTGATTCTAAAACCATGGTCCGTTTTGCTGAACACAAAGAAAACTTTCCCGGTGTGTACATGGAAAACCTACCACGTCGATTTTATCCTCTGGCGGAGAAATCAGCCCATCTTCTTGGTTATACCGGTATCATTAGCAAGACGGAATACCAGCAACTCAAAGATGATCCCGAGTACTATGCGGGTGCTATTGTTGGCAAAATGGGAATTGAAAAACAATATGATAAGCAACTTCGTGGCAAAAAGGGTGTCATGAACCGTGTGGTAGATGCCAAGGGAAAACTCATTCGTGAAGAGATTGCGGAGGAACCGCAGCATGCCCAGCCTGTTGTACTTACCATTGATGCCAGACTTCAATCGATGGCCTATGATCTTTTAGCAGGGAGAAACGGAGCCGTTGTTGTTTCCAAACCCTATACAGGAGAGATTCTTGCGCTTGTGAGTAGTGCATCCTTCAATCCAAATGTTTTTTCTGATAGATATACTCGTGAAGAGTTCTATATTATCCGGGACAATGAAAACAAGCCCTTTCTTAATCGTGCTATTCAGGGAATTTATCCTCCCAGTTCTACCTTCAAACTTATCACTGCTGTGGCTATTCTTGCCAGTGGGATTGATTTGAATCGAATTGTGTATTGTCGGGGATCTATGAAGATTGCTAATCGTATTTTTAATTGTTGGTCTGTACATTATGCAGAAAACTTTTTTGATGGTATTGCTAATTCCTGTGATGTTTACTTTTATACAATGGGATTGGAAGTGGGCAAGGATAAGATTCTGGCTTATGCAAGAGATTTTGGTATCAATGAAAAAACAGGGATTGATCTTCCCGGGGAAGTGAAGGGCCTCATCCCGGAGGAAGCCTGGTTCAAGCGACGGTATAATCGTCCATGGAGTCCTGGAGATACTGCCAATATAAGCATTGGACAGGGTGATCTTCTCATCACGCCTGTGGGCCTCAATAAAATGACGGCAGCTATTGCTAACAGGGGAACGGTGTATCGGCCGTTTCTTCTCAAGGCCATCATTGATGAGGTGACAAGAGAGACCCTGTGGGAAAATAAGCCTCAGGTCCTTCGGAAGGTTGTACTTCCAGAAACATCATTTGATCTGCTGCAGAAGGCTATGTACAAGGTGACAACTGAAGGGACGGCAAGATGGATTCAGTATACCACTCCATATCCTATTGCAGGAAAAACTGGTACCGGCGAGGCTGGCAAAGACAAGGAGACTCATGCCCTTTTCACAGCCTTTGCACCTTACGGTTCTTCTAACCCTGAGGATTATATCGTGGTAACGGCGGTGGTGGAACATGGAGGAGGAGGATCAGCAGCTGCTGCTCCTATTGCGGTGAAGCTTATTGACTATTACTTCCGGGAGATTCATCCGCTTAATCCAGACCAGTTTAAGAGGTAGCTTATGTTGAAAAGATTGTTTCGAAATGTGGATTGGTTTCTGGTTCTTATTCCGGTTCTTCTGACTTTTATAGGAATTCTTTTTATTTATAGTACGGGTATTACGGCTACGGGAGAAAACACAGGCAAATACCTTCGCCAGTTGATCTGGGTGGGTATAAGTCTTTTTGTGTTTTTCATTATACTTTGGGTGGATTATTATCGGTGGGTGGAACTCTCATCATATTTCTATATCCTTGGTATTCTTCTTTTGATTCTTACCCTTCTTGTGGGAAAAAATATTCGTGGTTCACGGAGCTGGTTTGGTATTGGTGGGCTTGGTATTCAGGCTTCTGAGGTGATGAAGATTTTTTATATTCTTTTTCTGGCGAAATACCTTGCCAATGCGCCTGTGATAGAGAAAAAAGTTCAGGTGTTTCTGGTGTCTTCCTTGATTACACTCTTTCCCATTGGTCTCATCCTTCTTCAGCCTGATTTAGGGACGTCGCTTGTGTATATTCTTATCTTCCTTGCTATGGGATATGTAGGGATGGTGGATACTCGTTTTATTCGTTATCTTTTGATAGTTGGCATGGTGGGGGGAGTGGTTGTTCTTCTCATTTCTTTCTATAAGTATTATCTGGAAATGGGCAATCCATCACTTCCTCTGATTGATATACTTATTGATTTCAAGACACTTTTCAGTATTGCTCTGGCCCTTCTTCTGTATTCTCTCTTTACTGCTATCATTGATTTTTTCAATCCTGTGGATTGGATCAAGAGGATACTCCCTTTTTCTATTTTCAGCGGGATGGGGTTTCTCATGGCTGCTGCTGCTGTCAAGGTTTTGAAAAGTTATCAATGGAAACGTATTCTTGTGATGATAAATCCTGAATTTGACAAAGCAGGCGCCGGATATAATGTGATACAATCCCGTATTGCTATTGGTTCAGGCGGTCTGTTTGGGAAAGGACTTTTTCGTGGAACTCAGAACCAGCTGGGATTTCTTCCGGAAAAGGATACTGATTTTATCTTTTCTATCATCTGTGAGGAACTTGGTCTTGTTGGGGCTTTGCTGGTACTGGGACTCTTCTTGCTCTATTTTTATTATATGTTTACTATTATCAAGGAAGCCAAGGATAAAGAGGGTGCGCTGGTTACCATTGGTATTTTTACGATGTTTGCCAGCCATGTGATTATCAATACCGGTATGGCACTGGGCATTCTGCCAGCCACGGG
>JBKBIS010000121.1:0-5327 GCA_046294145.1 Brevinematales bacterium
TCCATGGCTATAGGAGATTTCTTTATAAGTGGCGCTCCCTTTAGTTCACCAGTAAAATATTCAAACACATTTGACTTATCTATGTTTTTTCCTGAAACTATTCCAACATAATCGGCTTCTATTAACATGGCTTCATCTACAATATTTATAGATGCTGTTCTGTTTTCTTTTAACCCTTTATTAGTATAGTGACTTTTATTAATACTAAGCAGCATTTTATCTACACCCCATATTCCTATATGGGCTATATTAATCCAATTAACTTTACCGTCAATTTCAGTTCCTACAATTGTTACTGGTGTAGGATATAGTCCTACTACTGCTCCAATATTTTTCATCAAAATTCTCCTTTAATAAAATTATTATGAAACGGTGTTGAATTGAAATAGATTGATCTACCTTCTGTAAAATATCTGCTAAAGAATGAATAAAGTTTGTCAAAAAGTTCGTCCCTAGATGCAGGATATTTTTCCAATGCTTTTTCAATGTCTACCTTGAGTAATTTTTCAATCTCGCGGTAGTGATTTGATTTTATCTTCATCAAATTCACAAATCCATCAGTGTCTTCTCTTTTTGCACCAATGAAAATCTTTTGTAGTACCTCGTGAAAAAGTTTCTCCTTCCCTTCCACTGTTTTCCCCTAAATGGGTAGTATAAAATAAGAGATTTCGTGTGTCAAGTTTAATAAAGTTTGTGAAAAGATAAAATTTTATTGCCTATACCATTTTTAGCTGGAATTTATTTTTTCTTTTTTGTGCTATTCTCTAAATATGAGAGGTGGACTCAAAAAAGTAGGAAAAGGAGTCATAAGAAGAGAATACAGGAAAAAAGATGAACATCAAAAAGAGAAGAAAAAACATCTACTTTTTGGACTCTTTACATAAAAAAGGACCATCTACTGGGAATAATATACAAAAAAGAAAAACGGCACAGCTCCTCAAGGAGGTGTAGACGTGAGAAGCGGTGCCTTGTAGAGCATTTCTCCTACACGAGATTCTACAAGGTGCCAATATATTGGCGCACATTTGAGAGAAAAAGTCAAGTTTGTAGCTATTATTTTGTTTCAGCAAAGACTGATTTGGAGCTGAAACAGGGAAATAGCTCTGTCTTGTTGATGTTTTCAAACGAGGTTATTTTCTCATGATGAGGACAAAAGCTTTTGTACAGTTTTGTCATATGCAAGACGAAAAATAGGTATCAGTTTTGTGTGGGGAATAACAGTTTTTATAAAGAAACGCACATCTTCATCAAAAAAATACCATGTTTTTTTATGCTTACCCTATAAATTTGCAAGAGTGAAAAAGATGAGATAAAATAAAGACAAAGAAATCTGGAGGAAAAGCATGGCACTTCCCTTTGATGCCCCTCAATGGGTACACGAACTCATGGAAGAAGATCTTTCTATTGAGAGACTTGGCCCCTGTCGTTATACCTCACCATTCGAAAGTATGATTCAGGAGTCAGGTTTTATACCCGACGAGGAACGTGTCATTGCCATCACAGATAGGGGAATTGTAGAAAAGTTTATTGAGCACAAGATTCCCCTTCCTTCCTTTGAAAAGGCAGGGCCACGCCGCAAAGTGTTCTTTGAGCCGGGAGAAACTATTTCTGGTATTGTGACCTGTGGGGGAATATGCCCTGGTTTGAACTCTGTTATTCGTTCTATTGTTATGATGAACTACTATCGCTATAACAACAAACGCACCTATGGTTTTCGTTATGGCTATGCCGGTCTTGTGAAGGAAAATGGCTATGATGTGCAACTTCTTACTCCTGAAATAGTGGAAACCATTCATACGGCTGGAGGAACCATATTGGGAACTTCAAGAGGCAATCAAGACCCTGTGAAAATGGTGGATAGGCTTCAGGAATTGGGAATCAATATTCTTTATACTATTGGTGGAGATGGTACTCTTCGGGGGGCTCAACAAATCGTTGATGAAATAACGAGAAGAGGGCTTCAGATTGCGGTAGTAGGAATACCAAAAACCATTGATAACGATATTAGTTTTATTGACCGTTCATTCGGGTTTGAAACGGCTTTTTCTGAAGCCTGTGATGCTATCTATGCTGCTCATACAGAGGCAAAAGCTCATGACAATGGGATAGGAATTGTCAAGGTTATGGGAAGAGACTCGGGGTTTATCGCTGCCCATGCTACTATTGCTACCAATGAACCAAACTTTTGTCTTGTTCCTGAGGTAGATTTTGATATAGATGGTCCTAACGGCTTTCTTGCTCACCTCACACGGAGGCTTCTCAAGCGTCGCCATGCTGTTATCATTGTGGCTGAGGGGGCAGGTCAGAAGTTTTTTGCCAGCGAAAAAGAAGAGTACGATTCCTCGGGGAATAAAAAACTTCGGGACATTGGGCTTTTCTTGAAACAGAGGATCAGTGAACACCTCAATAAACACCATATTGCCCATTCTATCAAGTATATTGATCCCAGTTATACCATTCGCAGTCGTCCTCCTACACCAAACGACTCGGTTTTCTGTTCTCAGCTGGCTCAGGCGGCAGTGCATGCTGGTATGAGTGGGCGTACCAATGTGCTTGTAGGGTATTATCAGGGTAATTTTACATATATTCCTATTGATATTGCCATTCGCAGAAGAAAGAAAATCGATACCAACTCTTCTCTCTGGACTTCTGTACTGGAAACTACAGGCCAACCTGTTTCTATGGTGAACTCTTGAGGTTTTCTACTCAAGGGGTTTAATTGACTTTTTTGACCTGTAATGTTATACTAATAGACAGGTTTCAGCGGAGGGTGTGAGAAATGAAGGTAAAAATCAATGAGATTGTTGTTAAAGAGAGAATACGGAAAGATTTAGGAGATATTGAATCTCTCAAACATAGTATCCAGAAGCATGGACTTCTTTCTCCTATTATTGTGACACCAAAAAATGAGCTTCTTGCTGGTTATCGCCGTCTCACGGTAGCGAAGATGCTTGGTTGGCAGGAGATAGAGGCTATTGTCTATTCCCCGAGAGACAAGGTGGATGAACTGGAAATAGAGATTGAAGAAAACATGACTCGAAAGGATTTTACCCCTGAAGAGGTGATGAAAGCCATCGAGAAAAAGCAGATGCTGCTTGAGAAAAATCCGTTTGTTCGCTTTTGGAACTGGCTCAAGAGCCTCTGGAAAAAACTTTTTCGCAAGGAGACAAAAACCGCTTGAGACGAAACCTGCTTTTTCTTTTCATTTTTCTTCTTGTGGGGTGTGATGAGTTTGCCATCAAAAAGAGTGCTACCATTCGAAAGGTTTCAGGTGTTATTCGCTTTGATCCTTCTTCTCCGCAGCTTTTTCTCTCTCTTGTGTATGACATGATGAACTACAGGGAAAATGCAATAAAAGAGGTGTATTTCTATTGTCATGAGGCGGTCACTATAGATGCGATTTATGATGGCAATACACCCCTTCGTATGGAACAGGGGGTGGGGATTGGTATGGCCATCAAGGTGTATCGAGTTCGTGTGGCTGACTGGCTTCCTGGTACTCGCCGGCTTCTCCGTATGGAAGCCCGTATCACCGGGGAGGAAAAAAGTCCTGGTTTTTTCCTTTCAAGCGAAGGAGTTTTTCTGGAAAGTAGTCAGGTCTGGATACCGGTGAGTTTCGATGAAATACCGGCTTTTTCCTATTCGCTGGATGTGGAGGTTCCCACTGGTTATCAGGCTATTGTTGGAGCCCGTCTTGTGGAGGAGAAAACCTCTTCTCAAAAAGTTTTCTCTCGATGGGAATCAGAATCCACCAACCTTCTTCTGGTAGGAAGACTGGTTATCGGGCGTTTTCAGAAGGTAGAAGGGGGAGGGATAACCCTTTACTTTCCTCAGCATTATGAGAAGATTCTAGAAAAAAGGCTTGGCTCTCTTTTCTCTCTTCTTCGAGATGGGAAGGATATCCTCCAGCGGTATATTGGTACGTATCCATTTCAGGATATCAGAATTGTTTTTGTTCCGCGGGAGATGGCCTTCCTTGAAGAATGGACAGATGGGCTCTTTTCTGCCAATATGCTTTTACTTGAGGAATCCTTGGTCCTGGCTTTAAACAATCAAAAACGGGCTTTTCTCGATGGGATTCTTCTTGGTGAGGATAATTGGCTCTATGTTCTCAAAGTTATACTTCATGAAATGTGTCATGCCTACCTTGGTTATGATCTTCGCTGGGAAAAGGAAGACGTTCTGTCACTTGAAAGTTTGACCGAAGTTACTAGTCTCAAGCTTCTTGAATGGCTCAGTCCCGAGGCTTATCGTTTGGCTATAAACCGGCTTCACTATGATTGGAGGGTGATTTCATTGTTTCAAGACAGTCGTTTGAAAACTTATCTCTATAGAAATCTTCTTCTCTCATCAACCCTGACACCCCGCCAGTATTTTCGGCTTTTGAGAGGACTTCGAGGAAGATATCTCTATACCCTCATAGATGAAAATTCCATAGTTCAGACACTGGCTGATCAGGGAGAAACCAATACTCTTTCTTCTTTAGTTTCTTACTGGAATACTCCTCCACGGTGGCAGATGGGGCTCTCTCTGACCAATGGAGGGGTGATGGTGTTTTCTTCTGCACCATCTCATCCTATGTCTCTTGTGGTGGAAACCCCGACTTTGTTTACCAATATCTCTATTGAGGTAAATGGCTCTCTCTTTGTTTCTCTTCCGTGGAAACGAATCACAACTATCTCTCTGATGAGTGATATTCAGTGGGGTGATGAAACCATTGGGGACGATGTTCTTTCAGATACGTGGAAAACCATTCTTTCCAATCTCTCCCTTTATTATAGGGGAGAGACCAATGTGGTGTTTCTTCTTGCGGAAAACAGTTTGGATAAAAAACTTCGTATTCCTCGAGAAGACAGGTTTCTTTCCCTTGTGATGATGCCTTCTCTTGAGATTGTCTATCATCGTCATGAGAAAAAGGACAATATGGTTTATCTCTATGCGTACAAAAAGGGAAGTAATAACAAAAGCACCTATGGGATTTTTGTGTTTCGAGAAGAAAACAATCGCTGGTTTTGGGAAGGTGTTTATGATCCTTCTCTGGATTATCAGGTGTCTTTTTAACGTCAATACGTTATGAATGCTATAAGAAGTACATATAAGTACATTAAGGAAGGTACAAATGACATTTCGTGAACTGCAGATTTCGGAACCAATTCTCAAGGCCATTGAGGCAATGGGTTTTGTGGAACCCTCGCCTATTCAGCGAGAGGCTATTCCCTACCTGTTGCAGAAGGAAAACGTGGTAGGGCAGGCTCAAACGGGCACAGGAAAAACAGCCGCTTTTGGTATTCCCATGGTGGAAAAAATAGAAAACCAGCGGTTTACTC
>JBKBIS010000122.1:0-5290 GCA_046294145.1 Brevinematales bacterium
TACTGTTCTCGCGCAAGATAGGCACTTAGCTTGGCATGAACAACACCCTCTGCTTTCATATCTTCTTGAGAAAGTAAATTATAAGCCAGAGCTAGAGATTTTTGTTCTTCAAGTGAATAGGCTTTTCCAATATCATGGAAGAGGATTGCCTTGTAAACCTTGGTTTCATCGAGTTTATGACATTTCGCCAGGTGTAAAGCCACTTCCATGGCCCCTTGTGTGTGGAGCCATCTTTCTTGTGAAAGTCGGGAAGAAACCTCTTTTTCCCATTGCTCGTTTCGAACCATTTTATTCTCCTGGCCAGATGCTTACAGGTATATTGGTAGACAAATAGTTTCTCAGACCATCGGTTATGAGAAGAAAAATGTTCTCTGTTGAGAGGATATGCCTTTCCAAAGGAATAACCAGGTTTCGTTTTTCTTGTGGGGCAAGCCAGGGTATTTTGTAGGTATAAATAAAGATATTGGTTTCGGTAGGAATACGAATTTCGACAGAGAGATTTGTAGCACTTTGTTCTCCTTTATTAAACAGTTCAAACATGGGATAGACTGCCAGAAAAGAATTTGTGGTGATAGATTCGAAAGAATCTCCATTTGTCTGGGTTATGGTATTTGTGAGGATGGTGAAAACCAGCCTTTTGTACAGATGAGGAGAGCAAGATAACTGAGCTGGCTCATAGCCTTTAGTGGGAAGAGGTTTAGAGAAGACCAACAAATGCAAAAGTGAAGGAGAAGAAACGACCATTTCAAGGGTTGTTTCTCCGTCTTCTACATTCTGAGTAGTAGTAAGAGAAAGCAAAAGGTTAGTGGAGGATTGTCTTGGCAAAAAGATATGTGGGATAGTGAGAGGAAAAATATATCCTTTTGTATCACGGATGGAAAAAAGAGCATTTTTGAGAGGACCAAATCCTTCATTAGAGATGGTAAGAAGAAGCGTCGTTTGCATCAGAGGGCGAAGTACATTGGTAGTGCCTAGGAGAGTAGCTTCAAGAATGAGAGAAGGTGGACGGTTAGACCATATACGAAAACTCACTGTTTTCCATTCCGATGCTCGACGTGAATCCATGTCTACCGCTCTTACCCGAAAGAAGGTTTCTCCATCGGTGGGAGGTGAGAAAGCCAGGACTTCACTCTGCCAGGATGCAGAACTTCCCATGCCTACCATCTGGGGAGGGAGATTGGTATTGAAAGAAACCCAGCCATTGGTGAGTCCTGAAAATTCAAGAATAGTAGAAGAAGCCATACCTTGACCTTCGTTTTTTACGGTAAAGACGAATGTTCCTTTTTCCTCTGCGAGAAGGATATTGGAGAAAGACAATACTGGTTGAACGTGAAGGGTAAGCTTTGGACGATTGGCTATATTCTGATAAGTTTGTGGATTAGAAAGGGCTTCAATGTAGGTTTGTTTATTGATTTTGAGTGCAATATCAAGAGCTGTAGCTCCTGCGGGGATACCCATAGATGGTTTTGTGGTTTTTACATCAAGGTCAGCATTAGCATAAATAAGATATTTAACTCCCATTTCAAACTGATAATAAGTGTAATAATGAAGAGGTGTCCATCCTGAATAGTCGGTCGCATTTATATTGGCATTTTGTTGAATAAGATATTTTACAATATCAAGATTTTTGCTATAAGCGGCAAAATGAAGAGGAGTAGCTCCGTTTTTTTCTCTGGCTTCTATGTCTGCACCCTTATAAAGGAGATAGGCAACAATCTTTAAATCCCCAGCAATAACTGCCCAATGAAGGGGAGTTCGTTTATTGATATCACGGTAGGATACTGAAGCCTTTTTATTTTCGATAGCATGCTGAACAGCCTCAAAATTCTTCTGAGAAATAGCCAGAAGAAGTTCCTTATTGGCATCTCCGTAGGAAAAACCTACTTGAATGAATGGTAAAAGAAGGATAAGAACATATCTATACATAAAGTTTTTATATCCTTTCTATTTAATAATGTATTATGAAGGTAAATGACAAAAAAAGCAAGTTTAAACTTCATCTAAAGAAAACTTCTTCCATCTCTCTTAAAAAGCATTCCCGGGCTCAATCAAAGGCTTTTCTATTTTTCCTGTTGAAGATATTGTCGCCTTTCAGGGCTGTAGTTTCTTGTATGGATAAAGGCCTCTTTTTTCTGTTGATAAATGGGACGTTTTGTATCGTCTTGTTGACTCCAGAGGCGATAAAGATCAAGTTCAAACCAATCGGTGTCTTCAATAGAATAGAAAACATGGATAAGCTTCATGATATTGAGATATTTTTCTGCTTCAGCAAAATGAGAAGATAGCAATTCTATCTGAAAAAGTTCATAGAGTGTAAGCTCATAAAGATCAAAAACAGGATAAACAGTGAGTAGTCTGGTAAATATTTCTCTGGCTTTTTCTGTATTGTTTTGAGATTGGTATGCCTTTGCCCACTGATAAAGAGATGGAGGAACAAAAAGGCTTTCAGGATAGGTGTTAACCACTCTCTCAAAAGCCTGGATGGCCATATCAGTTTTTTTCTGGCTGAGAAGATCCATAGCCTCATCATAGAGAGCTTTGTCCTGGCCAAAATATCCCGCTTTTTTTATGATAAACTGAGCCGATTGTTTCTGAAAGGCCTGATCCTCAAGATAAAAGAAAAGACCTATTCCTCCACTGGCTACGCTAAAAGTATATCCCCACAAAGCCAGGTTGTCATAAAACATACTTGCTTGCATTCTTTTTACCGCTTCTTCATAGGAAGTGGCAGATTGAAATTGTTGGTATTCAATGCCTCCTAAGATGAGACCTGTTGTGCCAGCTATGAGACCAGCACAGGTAAAACCGAGAGAAAAGTACAACCAGGGTTTGTGAGGATTGATTCTGTTAAGTTTAAGGCTATTGCTTTCTACTTGGAACTGGTAGATTCCTGTGGCGAGATTTTCTACTTCTGAGACCCGAAATACTTGATTCTGAATGACAAGAATGTCATAACCAGCAAAACTTACGTGGAAACTTTCTTTTGGCAATGTATAGATGAGATTGGTTATTTTTCTGGATGTTTTTACAGTAGTTCGAACCTGACGATAACCAGGTTTAGCCAGAGTTAAACTGAAAGAAGATGGTTCATTGGTAAGCAGATAGGGTGTTTTCCCTAATAACTTCTCATTGATAAAAATATCGGCTCCCAATGGATCAGAAAGAATAAATACCCATGACCAAGATAAAGAAGAAACTATCATACCTAAAAATAGCCACCATTTCATAAAAACCTCCATGTGTAGTATAACTGGAAAAAGAAAATTTTACAACACTTGAGTTTTTCCACCTGTTTATACGATGATTAAAAGAGAAACCAGAAATTTTCAGGGGTCTATGTGAACATAAAACAGAGTTTTTATTCTTCTTTGACGGATGAAGAATTACTCTCTCTTTTGCCACGTGACAAGAGTGCGGAAAAGGAGTTTTACAAGCGTTATCGTTATCGTATCGAGAGGTGGATAAAAACTATTTATTTTTGGGATAAGGAAGATCTTATCCAGGAGGGGCTTATTGCTCTTTCTGAGGCGGTGAAAAATTATTGTCCTACAAAAAACACTCGTTTCAATACCTACGCCAAGGTATGTGTATGGAATCATCTGATGAGTTATCTTCGAAAGTTTTCCTCTCAGGAGGGTACTATGGATCCTGATATTTTAGCTGAAATGGCCGAAGAGACGCTTTCGATGGAAGAAAAAACAGAAGAAAAGCTTCTCTGGCAAGATTTTCTTTCTTTGCTTTCTTCTATGGAGAAGAAAGTGGTCATCAAGCGTTTTGTAGAAAGAAAAAGTTACTTTGATATTGCTTCAGAACTTGCCATTTCTCCAAAAAAGGTAGATAATATTCTTTATAAAATTCGCCATGAACTGGAGACTTATCTGAAAAAATAGGAGGAAAGATGAAACTTAATCTCAAGGCACTCGCTTGGAGTGCGGCTCTGTTAATGGGAGGGTTAACCTTTTTGATGGCGATATGGTTTGTGGCTACCGGCTATGGCACACCTGTGTTTGAAAAGCTTTCTCAGGTAGTTTCCTTGTATTCGGTGTTTGTAACCTTTACCTATGATCCACTGCTCTCTTTTGTAAAAAATCTCCAGAATAATGTGGTTTCCCTTCTTGTCCTTACCTTTCTCTCCGCACTGGATGCAGGACTTCTTGCCTGGCTTTTTGGTTTGTTGTACAATGCCTTTTTGCCAAAGAATACCAGGGGAGAGAAATGAGAAGATTGCTTGCCTGGTTCTCCCTGCAGTGGGTTGGGTTCAGACGGTTTCTTCGTTTTTTAGGAGGAATTTTTGCTCTTATTATGTATTCTTTCTTGAATTATCTTTTTGATAGGAAAGGAAGAGATCAGGTCAATGCGGTTATTGTGATGCAGGTGTATTTTACAGGGGTTATGGCTATCAAGATTATCACTGTGGTGGCTCTGGCACTGGGTGCTATTACTATTTTGCAGGGTTTTACTCAGCTTTCAAGGGTTGGGGCACTGGATTTTGTGGGGAAACTTCTCAATATTGTGATTGTACGAGAACTTGGCCCGGTGATTACCGCTTTTATTGTGCTCAGTCGTTCGGGAACAGCTATTGCTGCTGAGATTGGCACCATGATGGTGAATGATGAGGTTAATGCTCTTGAAATGCAGGGAATTGATACCTTAAAATTTATTGTTTTTCCCCGTATCGTGGGAATGGTAATTTCACTTGTTTTGCTCAATATTTATTTTAGTACTCTTGCTCTTGTGGGAGGGTTTGTGGTTGCGAATGTTGTGGGCGGAATTTCCTACGAGCTTTTTTTTGAGTATGTTTTCAATAGTATTACCTTGATGGATATTCTGGCCAGTTTCTTAAAATGCGCCCTTTTTGGAATGTTTATTGCAGTAGTTTCTGTTTTTCATGGTTTTCAGGCTTTTGTCAGTACTCAGATTCCTCAGGTAACTACTGCAGCCGTGATGAGTTCGATTACCATGCTTTTTGTTCTGGATGCTATTCTTACCGTGATATTTTATATCTGAGAGGGCTCTCATGGGAAACATTTATATTAAAAACATTTCGCTGGTGTTTGGTGAATCCGCGATTTTGCAGGAAATTGAAGAGTTTATTGCCTCGGGGACGGTGTATTATCTTTTGGGGAAGTCAGGCAGTGGGAAGTCGTCTCTTCTCAAGACGATTGCAGGGCTTCAATTAGTTCAGAAGAACTCAGAAAATATTGTGAAGGGAATCTGGCTCGTTATAAAATTCCCAAGTACTTTGAAATCGTTGATGAAATTCCGAAGAGTGAAACTGGTAAAATTGATC
>JBKBIS010000123.1:0-5285 GCA_046294145.1 Brevinematales bacterium
CTGAATATACCTCACCAGAACCCGCTGAGCCGAAACACCAATCCCATAGAAAAGAGCCAGTGGCCCCACACGACCAAAAAACATGGTAAAAATCAATACCATCCTGGCAGGAAATGAAAGAGAAGACGTTATCCCTGTAGAAAGCCCAACCGTTCCAAAAGCAGAAATTACCTCGAACAAAAGTTTCTCAAACCCACCCACTTGAAAAACCAACAACATACCAAAAGCAAGAAGAACCCAGAGAAACGACATCAAGAAGATAAGATAGGCCTTGCGAATATTCTCAAAAGGCACATCCCTCTCTCCCACGCTTACCCGCAGTGTCTCCCGAAGCACATGATAGGTATTGAGAAGAATTAAAAAAGCGGTTGTAGTTTTGATACCACCTCCCGTTGACCCCGGCGAAGCCCCAATAAACATAAGAATCATCGTCACAAAAAGCGTTATTGGTTGAACTTTCCCGTAATCAATCGTATTAAAACCAGCCGTTCGAGCTGTCACTGAACAAAAAAACGCATTCAAGACCTTCTCAGAAAAAGACAACCCTGCCAATTGCCCACGGTATTCAAATGCAAGAATCCCCACCATCCCCACAACAATAAGAAAAACCGTCATACCAAGAACAATACGACTATGAAGCCTTAGATACCCCTCACTTTCCATCATCCTCATCTTTTCTTCCCCAGCCAGAGAGAGCTTTTCTTTTCTTTTTCTTTCGTTTTTCCTCCGAAGTAAACGACGAAAGAACCACCAGAGATTCCGCATCACCGAGAACCCCAATCCCCCAAAAATAATCAGAAAAGCCACCGTCAAAAGAACAAGCGTATTCCTGCGAAAACCCACCAGACTATCCGGAAAAAGAGAAAATCCCGCATTACAAAAAGCACTCACCGAATGAAAAAAAGCATAATAAAGCGCGTGAAACCAGGAAAATTCTCTTGAAAAAGCCAGAAAAAGCAGTACTGTTCCTATCAATTCCCACCCCAAAGTAAACAAAAGAATACTTTTTATCATCTGTCTCACTTCCCGAAAACTTGGTGCCCCAAGAGCACTCGTAAGTGTTGCTCCACTCTGAAGCGACAGCCCTCTTCCTAACATAAAGGCAAAAGCTCCCGCAAAAACCATGAGTCCAAGCCCACCAAGTTGAATAAGCCCCAAAATAACCAGTTGCCCGGCAAGAGAAAAATCTTTCCCCGTATCCAGAACCGTAAGCCCTGTTACACAAACAGCCGAAGTAGCTGTAAAAAGAGCATCAAGAAACGAAACCTGACCACGTCCCGATTGAGAAAAGGGAAACATGAGAAGCACTGTTCCCATCCAGATGAGAACCACAAAAGAAAATATTATAACCATATACGGTTGCCATCCCATTCGAGAAATCCATTTGAGTAGCCCGGAATTCCTGAAAAGCCATATCACCCAAAAAGACACCGTCAACACCACAAGCAGATTATAGGTGTCTCCATTGGTGAGAAAACTTCTGTCTATTCCCCCGTTTACTTTTCCATAAATAAGATACACAAAAAACGTCCAGAGAAGAAAAACCAGAGAAGAAAAAGCAATATACCGATCTTTCCTCACAAGTCCAATAATCTCAAACCCCACTAAACCCCAGGCAAGCCACTGCCAGAAAAAGTGAATAGCCAACAATTCTCGTCTCCAGAAAGCCCATAAAAGAAGCCCACCCCAGCAAGCCACCCAGAACCAGCGAATAACTCTTATCATACTTAAAACCGTGCCCTGTACCCAAACACAAGTGATCTATGAAAAGCATTCATCTCTGAAAGATATTCAAAAAGCACTTGAAGTTCAAAATTTTCTGATGGCATAAAACCTACGATAAAAGTAGGCAAAACCCTATCCCAGTAAGACTGAGTAAAATACACATGCTCTATAGTAGCAGAGAAGAAAAAATAACGCCCTAAATGCCCGCTTACCCCTCCCATAAGCGAAAGAGCTTCCCATCGACGCATAGTAGCCGGCAACAAAGGCACCCTCAATCCCAATACAAGATAGTCTTCACTCCCAAAACCCGGATACTTCCATCCCATCACACTATAAAACCCATAAAGCATATCTTTTGCGCCATTCTCATTTACCACCAGAGAACGCCGACCATACCCAAACGTATCAAAACCCACTGTCCAATTGAAACGAGAGAGATTTTTGATAATCTGGAGTTTTGCATAGGCTCCAGGAATAAAGAACTCAGGATTTCCCACACCAACAACATTTTCTATCCCCTCTGAAATCCCGATATCCAGCACATCGAAAATCCCCACCTGGAAACGAAATCCAAATCCCCCATTCTCATACAACACCACTTTTCCCGAAAAAAAACCCCTTCCCAAACTATCAAAAGTATTCACTGTTCCCAACATATCAATATCAAAACCACCACTCCCTCCACTCAATACAGGTTGTGAAGTTGATGTTGGCATTCTTCCCCCACTCCCGGGCTCATCAATCACAAACTCACTCCAGAGCATAGCTGTTATAAGCATCCCCATTCCAATCCAGAAACGATGCATATCTATTCTCCCCATCGACGTTTTATCTCTTCACGATTTCGTGCAATACGATACATAAGATTATCAATCACCTTGTAATAATTAAGATCTCCATCCCGAATACGATAAACCATATCCTCCATATACAACAAATCCGTTTTATACCACCGTGTTTCATAAGCCTTCATGGCATTTTCTACTGCCTGATCCCAATACTGACGAGCCTTGGTAAAATAAAACTCCGCAATATCGTATCCCTCTAAATAATTGGTCTTAAATTCTTCGTTGAAAAAATAAATATGTTCTTTCATATACATATATCCGTAGTCAATATACGACTGCGTTAATAACTGACATATCTGCATCATAAGAAGATATTGATAATGAAGATACTGCATCTCATTGGTAATCGGTACCAGCGCCCTGATAGGATGATCATAAGGCATTACATAAGCCAGTTCCAGAAAGAAAATATTCCGGCTTATGGAATCCATATCCTGATAGAGCCATTGATTAAAAAGCCTGAAATAATCCTCTTTGGTACGAATTTTATTGCGAAGTGGCTTAAAACCAAAATCCTCACTATCAGACCAACCAGAAACCACAAGTAGCCCTACCAACAAGACCACTATTCCCTGTTTCACCGATACACTCCTTGAAACTATCTCCCCTATCTCAAGAGGAAAAGTCTTTTTAGGTATCGGCAAAATTTCTGGTTTCTATACCCCAAGAAGACCATTCAAATCATCAGAAAGAGCCTTCATTACCTCATTGAGTCTGGCCACATCCTTTCCTCCAGCCTGAGCCAGATCAGGTCTACCACCACCCCCTCCTCCCAACTGAGAAGCCACCTTTTTCACAAGATCATTGGCTTTTATGGTAGAAGTGAGATCTTTGGTTACTCCACAAACCATCTGTACCTTTTCATCCTGTGTCACCCTGAAAAGAAAGATCACACCACTCTTAACTTTTGTCTTGAAGGTATCGACAACTCCCATCATGGCATCCTGATCCACATCCAGACGTACAATCACCACAGCCGGTTTGTTCTGTGGAAGAGTGGCAAGAACTCTCTCGACCTCAAGCCAGGCCAAATTCTTTCTATTCTCTGAGATAGCCTTTTCCTGTTCTCTGAGTTGTTCCTGAAGATCCTTTATCCGTTCAAGAATCCTCTCCTCCTCTGAAGCAAGAAGAAGAGCCAGCTCTTTAGAACGATAGAAAAGCGTCTGCATAAGTTCGAGAGAACGCATACCAGCCACCGCTTCAAGTCTTCGTGTCCCAGAAGAAACAGAACTCTCCGAAATAATTTTCACAAGCCCAATATCCCCTGTTCTGTGGACATGAGTTCCCCCACAAAGTTCTCTGGAATACCCCTCAACATCAATCACACGCACCACATCCCCATACTTTTCCTCAAAAATAGCCACTGCATCACTTTTCATAGCCTCTTCCCGTGACATGATATGGCGATGCACAGGACGATTTTCAAGGATAATCCTATTGACCTCCTCTTCAATCCGTTCAATCTCTTCCTTTGTAAGAGCATGGGGATGCGTAAAATCAAAACGAAGAGAAGCAGGAGAAACACTAGAACCAGCCTGCCGAACATGAGACCCAAAAAGAGAACGCAAGGCTTTGTGAATCAAGTGTGTAGCCGTATGATGACGAGCTGTTGCCTGTTTTTTGTCTGCATCCACCCTTAAAAGACACACATCCCCCACCTGAAGAGTACCATTCAACACCCGTCCATAGTGAAGAATGGTACTGTCATATACCTTGGTATCCTGAATCACCACCCTTGTAGTCTTGTGTTCAAAAACGCCCTGATCTCCTACCTGCCCGCCCTTTTCTCCATAAAAAGGTGTCCTATCCGTGATAACAATCACATCATCATTTTCTGCCACACTTTCAACAATCTGTCCATTTTTGATGAGTTTCACCACTTTTGCTTCACACTCATAGAGATTTTCTCCGACATACTCAGTAGCCTGCAAGGTCCCCTGCAAAAGCTTCATGTCAAAAACCTCTCCCTTCCAGTGTGCCCGAGCTCTTTGCTTCTGCTCTTCCATCCTTTTCTGAAAACCTTCCATATCCAAGGCAAAACCCTCATCAGCTGCAATCTCCTGAACAAAGTCCAGAGGGAAACCCAGAGAATCATAAAGCATGAAAATCTTCTCACCCGAGAGTTTAGCCTCTCCGAAGGCTTTCATCTCAGCAATAAAGTCATTCAACCTCTCAAGACCACGATTCAGCGTCTTGAAAAACGCCTCTTCTTCAGAGTAGATAACCTTTTCAGCCATTGCTGCATGTTCTTTTATCTCTGGATAAGCCTCACCCATTGCCTCTACCACAGGTTCCACCATCTGGTAAAAAAACGGCCTATCAAGGCCCATCATTTTCCCATAGCGAATAGCTCGACGAAGAATATGGCGAAGCACATACCCCCTCCCCTCATTAGAAGGAAAAACCCCCTCTGCTAACACAAAGGTCACAGCTCTGGCATGGTCAGCAATCACATTCAGGGGAATACGGTTTTTGCCCTCATACTTGAGACCAGAAATCTTGATAGCCTTTTTCATAATTGGTTCAAAAATATCGGTTTCATAGACACTTTTCTTTCCCTGAAGGATCATCAAAAGCCTTTCAAAACCCATTCCTGTATCAATACCTGTATACTGTAGAGGATGAAGTTTTCCCTCTTTATCCTGATTGTATTGATTGAACACAAGATTCCAGAACTCAAGAAACCCATCACAGGGACCCGGTTTTTCTACC
>JBKBIS010000124.1:0-5282 GCA_046294145.1 Brevinematales bacterium
ATGAAGATGATAAACAAAGTGAACTCCGCTGTTCTCACCATAACCCTATGATCCAACAACTCTACAAGGAATACCTGGGTAAACCCCTCTCTGAAAAGAGCCACAAGCTTCTTCATACACATTATCATGAAAGACCCCTCTACAATCGCTAAAGACAACGGGAGTGCTTTTGCACTCCCGTTTTTCTTTGTGAGAAATATCCTGGAATCAAAAAAGAGTTTTTAGCAAAACCTTTCAAGAAATACTTATCAAATGCCGATGCTAATAAGAGAAAAAAGACAAAGGAGCTTTGCATGGAAGGCTATCAAAGCTACAAAGAGGTTGATATTGAAACTGCAAGTGGGCTCAAGCTTGTTGTGATGCTCTATCAGGGAGCTATTCGTTTTCTGGGTATTGCCAGGGAAGCCATACGAAACAAAAAGCTCGATGTAGCCCATAATCATCTCCTCAAAGCCCAGGATATTGTCCTTGAACTTATCAGTTCTCTTAATTTTGAAGCGGGTGAAATTGCCCAGAACCTCTACAGTCTTTATATGTATATTAACCGGCGTCTTATTGAAGCCAATGTTGCCAAGGACATTACTATCATTGATGAGGTGACAAGACTCATGACCACCCTCAAGGAGGCATGGGAAATTCTTCTATCCCAACAAAGAGGCGATACTCCCGATGACCAGAAGAATCTCAATCTGCTGGGATAAAACTGTGTAAAGGAGCAAGGTATGCCAAATGGGAGCCATGAAATCATTGACGACTTCGAACTAGACATGGACATCGAAACCATCACTCTTGATGATATAGATCTTCGAGAGTTTGAAGAACCCATTCCTCAGGAGTTTGCTACTTCCCCTGGAACAATGGAAGTAGAAAGTATAGGAAATATCGAAAACATTCAGATAAACACAGCATCTTTTGGTGGAGGAACAGAACAGGCTAAAGAAGGGATCGGAGGAGGTGGTACACCTGCTACTGAAGCCGGGCCTATTCCTCTCTCAGGAAGTTTTTCTCTCGAGCCAGAAGAAATCAAACTTTCCGCTCCATCCATTACCATTCAGGCTGAAAACCTCTCCATCACCTCCCCTCAAGCTAGTATGATTCCTGAGGAAAAAAAGATATCTTCTCAAAATCCTCCTCTTCCCCCCGTCGGGGAGCCCACATCTATTTCCGACAAAACAATTCCATCAGGCATAACCGAGACTCCATCTATAGAATCCCTCAACATCGATGAACTGGAGTTTGGAGAGACTCTTTCTGTTCCCCCACAAGAGGAAATACAAACCAATGAACTTGAGGTTCCCACCATTGGAAAAGAAGAAACCTTAAATCTTCTCTCAGAAGAGGAACCTCCTATTCAAGAAACTCCGACAGAAGAAACCATCTCCGCAGAAAAACAAGAACTTCTCGAACAAGAAATTGGTGAGGAAGCCCCCCCAACAAAAGGTCTTCCTGTGAACGAAAATGATGAGATTATCAGTCTGAGTGGAGAGGAACTGGATAAGTTTCTCTATGGGGATACTATTGGGGGCGTTGAGGTCATTCCTCAAGAAGTGGGAGAAGAGGTCATTCTCCCCGCAGAAGAGGAAACCACTCCTGAAACCCTGATCTCCCCCCAGGAAGTTGCCTCACAAGGAGAAAGGGTATTTGTCGAACAAAGCAAAAATCATGTGCCCTTAGAAGAAAATTTTGAACTCATTGTAGAAAACGAAGCCTCTTTAGGAAAAGAAGCTGTTTATACCTCTGAACCAACAGAAGTACTACGAGAGAGTAACATGGGCCCCGACAGAGAAGCTGAGGTTCCTCTTCCAGATTTAGAGGAACTTGACAAAGTGGTCGATGAACCTTCTTTGTCGCTTTCGGACGAAACCCCCTCGCCTGAGGAACCAGTTCTACCTGAGCCAGAAGAACTCTCCCTTGAACCAATCACCCTTCATGAAGAATCCATCCCATTTGTCGTGGAAGAAGAGAAGAATATTGTAGCGGAAGAAACAACCCCAGAAACTATTGAGATGGTAGAGACAGAACCTACCATCATTGAAGTAGGCGAAAGTCCTCTTGTTTCTGAGATGGTACCTTCTGAAGAAGAGACCCAAAATGTTGACTTCCAGTTTGATCTTTCTGCGATTCCTGATTTACAACCCACAGTAGAAGATGAAAATGAACCCATAGCTCTGTCTCTTGAAGAACTCAACAACATTGAAGTGACAGAAGAACCTCCTCTTAGCATTTCATCGGCAACCCCTGAGGAAAAAGAGAGTAAAGAGATTGCCTCTGCTGAACCAGAAGAAGATTTTTCTCAGCTGGAAAGAGGATTAGAGATACCTGTAGAAACAGAAGTCCCTCTCTCTCCAGAAAGTTTTGAATCCATGATAGCTGAAGAAGCAAAAATAGAAGAGATAAAACAACAAGATCTCAATCAACTCATTGAAATCGCTGAACCAGACGTGGAGTCTTTAGAGAATGAAACGGATTTACTTACCGACAATGAAAAGACTCTCCCTCCCCTTGAAGAGGCTGAAACCGTGGAAGTTTCTTTGGCTGATCTGGGGGTAACAGTGAATGAAGAGGTTTCTGAACCCATCGTCAGTGAAGCCTACATGGAATCCTCTCCTGCCGAGGAAATAGACCGGCAGCAGATAATTGAAACCAACCTTGATGCTTTGAGTGGAACCACACGAGAGGAGCTCCGAAAAGTAATCCAGTACCTTGACAATCTCTTAGCAGATCTTCCCGAGGAAAAGATCAAGGAATTTGCACAGTCTGAATACTATGATCTCTATATGAAGATCATGGAAAAACTTGGATTATAGGGTAACATATGGGTCTAAGGGAAAAGGCAAAGTATTACCGTTTCAGTCTCCAACCTCCTTCTACCAACTATGAGAAAAAGCTTCTGGAACTGCAAACCCTTTTAGAAATCAATAAAGAACTTGGAGCCACCCTAAAAAGCGACGAACTTCTCCAGATACTCTTATTTACCCTGATGGGACAATTTCAACTCTCTGAAGTAGCTATTTATCAAAAAGAGGAAAAGTCATACTTTCTTGCCCAGCAACAGGGAATGGAAAATATCGAGCGAAGGATTGACTCTGGCATAGAATCTCTCTTTTCCCAGGGACTTGTGCGAAATTTCATGGGAGAAGGGTATTTCTCAAGTCTCTCTAAACCCTGCCTTCTCGTTCCCCTTCTCAGCAAAAATGGCTGGAATGGTTTTCTTCTCCTTGGCCCACGAGGGGAGGGGAATTACCAGCAAGAAGATTACCATTTTATTGAAGCGGTAGCCTCTCTCGCCGGAAGTGCTCTTGAGAATGCTCACCTCTATACCTCCCTTCAAAAAGCCTATCAGAATCTTGATAGAAAACTCAAGCAACTTTCTGCTCTCTATGAGATTAGTACCCTTATCAATTCAAGTGATGATTTTGATTTGATTACCTCCCTTTTGCAAGAAACATTGGCTACAGGCTTTGGGGTAACATCCTCTTTTCTCCTTGCCTTCCAGCAAGGGAAAACCCGCATAGCCTCATGTTATCAGACAGAAGGATTCCAGGTAGATCAAATATATTCCCTCTCCCCAGAAGAAGAAGCCTGCTTTGCTGACAATCAACCTAAACTTATATCTTCCTCTTCCTGGTCAAAGGTTCCCTATATTTTTCTCCCCCTCTCTACAGTAAAAAGACGGGTCGGAGCCCTGGTCATTACCTCTATGGACAACCGTCCAGTCTCTACTGTGGATACAGAAACCCTCAACCTTCTGGCTATCATTGCCTCGCAGATTGCCCCACCCATCTTACTCTCCCAGTGGATCAGGGAAAAATCTGTTCACAATCCCTTTGAAAACCTCTACATCACCCTCCGTACCGAAGCTCAAAAAGCCAAAGAGTTTGGGGTGGGTATGACTCTTCTCTATCTCAAACTCAACAATCTTGTGAAATACCCGGAGTTTTATTCTGAAGAACAAACACTTTCTCTTCTCCATACATTTGAGCACAAGATAGTGGACAGTTTCTCCTCTTCTTTATCACAGTGGATCCATTATGATCTTGAGAGGTTTCTTTTCATCTTTACCGGCATCCCCTCTTCCGATGTAGAGGCAATGGTAGAGACACTTCATCAGTTAGTAGCAGAGGTGTTTTCCCATCAGGGAGAAATTCCTGTTCAGGTGCAGACATCCCTTGCCAGTTATCCCGATGAAGGGGAAAGTCTTTTGCCCTATCTCACCAAACTAATGAACATGGTGTAGTATGAAGATTATCGAAACAGGTATTCCTCCCCATAGCCAGCCAATGGTTTTCAATGAAGATGTGGAAATTCGAGGAAATGTAGGAATAGGAAACCACATAGAAACCAAAGGCAACATTGTCATCATCGGCGATGTCGAACAGTCCAAAGTTTTCTCTCACGAAGGAAATATCACCGTACATGGGCTGGTTTTAGGTTACCAGACCTCTCTTGTCTCTGATGGAGACATTGTGGTTCACACCGTGAAAAGTGCCACACTGCGGGCAAGAAAAACCATCACCATTCTCTATGAGGCTGTCGAGGCCCACCTCATTGCCAAGAAAACCATTCTATGCATAGAGGGCAAGGGCTCCATTGTGGGAGGAAGTGCCGAAGCCGGAATGGAAATTGAAACCCGTTTCCTGGGAAACGAAAAAGGATTCTACACTACCGCAAAACTCACCAATTTCAAACAGTCAGAGATTTTCCTCCAGAGCCAGAAATTAGCCGAAATGGAAAAAAAACTTACCTGCGAAAAAGAAAAGTACGAAAAAACCATACAAATCATCCGTATCCTGGGCGAAAAGGTGAAACAACTCCCTACCGCCAAAAAACAGGAACTCGCCCAGCAGGTAAAAACCTATCAGCACATCTGCCATCAAATAGCCCAGATTCAACAAGAAAGAAAACAGCTGTGGGAGTTGTCACAAAAACAGAATGAACTTGAGAGAACCATTATCATTCACGACACGATCTATGAAAACGTCTCTTTAGCCATTGACAACCAGAAATTAGATGTTACCTCACGTTATCACAACGTCATTGTCTACAAAAAAGGAATTCTCATTTTAGGTGATTTTGATGAATATATGAAAAGAAAAAAATACGCCTGAAAAGTTCTTTCAGAATGTTTTTCACCTTTCCTGACAAAAAACAAAAAATCTCCCTGTTTTAGCCCAAAAACCTCAACCCATCAAACATCCCTATAGGGTAAGCACCATCGTTATTTTTCCCTTTCTCCCATCAGTGTACAAAGCGTCGTGAATGAATATTGACAAGAAGTGCAG
>JBKBIS010000125.1:0-5262 GCA_046294145.1 Brevinematales bacterium
CACCTTGAGAGGTACACGAAGAGAAAGGGCTTTCTCCATCTCGTTTTTCACAAGGGTCACAAGCACATTCTTTTCCTTTTCAGGGAACTCAAACACAAGTTCATCATGAATCTGAAGAAGAAGCCTTGCCTGAAGCCCTTCCCGCTCAAGGGCACTATTCACCCGAATCATGGCAATCTTGATGAGATCGGCAGCACTTCCCTGGATTTTGCTATTGATAGCCATACGCTCAGAGCCGTCCAGACCACCTCTGGGGTTTCGCTTTCTCCCCTTGAGTTCAAGGAACCTCCGAAAGCGTCCGGAAATGGTTCTCACCATCCCGGTCTGATAGGCTTCCTCAAGCGTAGCCTCAATAAAATCCTTCACCTTTGGAAAAGAGGCAAAATACGACTCGATAAATTGTTTCGCCTCACTCACCGGTATACCAAGCTGCTGAGAAAGACCATACGCCTGAAGCCCGTAGATAATACCAAAGTTCACCGACTTAGCTTTTCGTCTCATCTCCTCTGTCACCGAAGCCTCATCACAACCAAAAAGAATCATTGCCGTATGGGTATGCACATCCTGATCCCGTTGAAAGGCTTCCATCATCGCCTCATCCTCCGAGAAATGGGCCAGGATCCGGAGTTCCACCTGGGAATAGTCCGCACTGAGAAGAAGCCAATCTTCCTCCGGCACAAAAGCCTGTCTGATAGCCTTCCCCCACTCATCCCTCACAGGGATATTTTGAAGATTGGGATCACTTGAAGAAAGCCTCCCTGTAGCTGTAATGGTCTGATTGAAATGGGTATGTACCCGACCTGTCATCGAATTCACCATTTCTGGCAAAGCCTCCACATAGGTGGAAAGCAACTTGGCAAAGGTACGATACTCCACAATAGCCGCTGGCAGAGGATGGATCTGGGACAAAGCCATCAGTACCTCTTCATCTGTCGATAGTTTGCCTTTCTCCGTCTTTTTGACAGGAGGAAGCCCAAGTTCCTCAAAGAGGACTTTTGAGAGTTGCTGGGAGGATTGGATGTTGAAAGAATGTCCCGCTAAGTGATAAATAGTCTTTTCAAGTTCACTCATCTTCTCACGAAAGAGCTGAGAAAGAGCCTCAAAATGTTTTCTATCCACCCGTATCCCCTGATATTCCATCCTGGCCAAAACAGGAATAAGAGGAAGTTCAATATCATACAACACATGAGAAAGACCATTTTTTTCTATCTCTGGTTTCAAAATTCGATAGAGTCTCAGAGCTGCATCTACATCACTGCCCGCATAAGAGATAAGCTTCTCCGGGGGAACCTGAAGAATATCCCCTTTTTTTGTTTCAAAAAGATCGGTATATTCCATCTTCTCCATCCCGAGATACTCCCGACAGAGACTTTCAAGGTTGAAGTGGGTTCGGGTAGAAGAGAGAAGATAGGCTGCCATCATAGTATCAAAGGCTATACCACGTAGTTCTATACCTCTGTGCCAGAACATCTCATACTCAAACTTGAGATTTTGACCGATCTTGGCAACAGACACATCCTCAAGAAGAGGCTTCAAAAAGGCAAGTATCTCCGCCTCGCTCCACGGTTGACCCAGAGAATAAGCCCCGGGCACCACAAAGGCCTTTCCCTCCTCAAAACAAAAAGAAATAGTGGCTATTTGTGCCATGTAGGGATCAAGTGAGGTAGTTTCTATGTCAAGAGACACCTCTTTTTTGTCTCTAATCCTTAGAACTAAATTATCCAATTCATCTGGCGTGGTTATCGCTGTATAAGTACCCATCAACCGAGAAGAAACAAAAAGGGAGGTTGCCTCATCCCCCTTGAGTTCTGTGAGAAGGGAAGGAAGTTGATATTCTACAAGAAGCCTTTCGGCCTCCTGCGTCAAACGAAGCGAAGAGAGAGGGATATCTTTTGTCAGGGGAACATCCTTCTTTACCGTGGCTAACATTTTGGAGAGAAAAGCCTCATTTCGACTTGTTTCAAGTTTGCTACGTACAGCCGATGTCAGTTTATCAAGATTCTCATATATAGCCTCAAGCGTCCCAAAACGTCTGAGAAGATCCACAGCCCCCTTTTCTCCTATACCCCTGACACCTGGAATATTATCCGAGGTATCTCCAACAATGGCCAAATAATCCGGTATCTGTTCAGGATACACGCCGACCTCTTCAAAAACCTTCTCCCTGTCCAGAAGGTGGATCCCTTCTATCCCCTTTTGAGGGCGAAGAGCATAGACCCCATCCCCTACTAACTGAAGAAGATCTTTGTCAGAAGAAACAAGATATACAGGACAGTTATGGCGATATTTTTCTGCCACAGTAGCCAGAATATCATCCGCCTCATAGTTTTCCTCTTCAATCACCGTTATACCAAGAGCCTGCAGCACCTCAATCACCCAGGGAATCTGGGCTTTGAGATCAGGTGGTGTTTGTTGACGCTGAGCTTTGTAGTCAGGATAAATTTCAGAACGAAAGGTCTTTCTAGAAACATCAAAGGCTACAATCATCCCATCAGGCTGATGAAGTTTCCAGGCCTGCAAGATCATCCTGAGAGTCCCATACAAAGCCGAAACGTTCTGGTTTTTTTTGTTGATTAAGGGATTGCGAATAAAGGCAAAAAAAGAACGATACACAAGTCCACTCCCATCAACAAGAAGAATAGGTTTTTTCATATCCTCTCCTTTATCGTATATTATAACCAGAAGAATCCTTGCTTGCAAATTTCCCCCTTCAAAATTTGACAAAACACTCAAAATAAGGTATAATAATGTCCCTTATCCTGGCGCCAAGGAGGAGATATGGGTATTGATATAAAGAAGCTTTTAGCCTTTGAGGGCAACAAATATGAGGCTTGTGTGGCCATGATGAAGTATGCCAAGTATCTCGCTCAGAAAAACGAAAACTCGCTTGAAATTCCTGTTTCCAAGCACAGAAAAGAAAAAGTAACTGTGGTAGCCATCAACGATTTCCTCAACGGTGTCTTCTCCTACGAGTTTGATCCAAACGCTTCCAAAGACGAGAAATAGTGCCAAAACCATTTGTTCTTGCCATTGTCGGCCCTACTGCCTCAAGCAAAAGTGAAATAGCCTTTGAAATAGCCCGCCAGGTGGAGGGAGAGATTATCTCCTGTGATTCCGTTCAGGTATATCGAGGGCTTGATATAGGTTCAGCAAAACCTCCACAGGCCTGGCGAAGTGAAATACCTCATCATTGTCTTGATCTCTATGATCCTGTTGTTCGTGTAAGTGCGGGTCTTTACAAAGAGGTAGCAGAATCAGCTATTCAGGATATCTGGCAACGGGGCAAAATCCCTATTGTAGTAGGCGGTACAGGGCTTTATTTTAATGCCATCTTTTACGGCCTCTTTGAAGCCCCACCAGCCAATCAAGAAAAAAGACTTTTTTATCAGAGTCTTTCTCTTGAAGAACTTCTCAAAAAAGTAAAAGACATTGATCCAGAATGGTTTAGTCAGAACCAGACCAAAGACCAACGAAGACTCATTCGTGTCCTTGAGGTATTTGACATCACAGGAGAAAAACTCTCTTCCCTCCAGAAAAGAAACAAACGCCTCGATGTCAACTGGCATATTCTTGCCCCAAACTGGCCAAGAGAAGCACTTTATAATCGTATCAACGAAAGAGTCCTTCATATGATAAAAATGGGGCTTATCGATGAAACCATCCATCTCCGTTATCAGTGGGGCAAAGACGCCTATGGACTTCAATCCCTCGGATACAAACAGGTAGGAGAATACCTCGATGGATACTACGATAAAGAAACCATGATAGCCATTATCCAACAGGAAACCCGTCGCTATGCCAAGCGTCAACTCACGTGGTTTCGCAAAAACCGTGCTATACACTGGTTCGCCCCTGAGACTTTTTCTTCTCTTCTCAGGGAAACTATCTCCTGGATAGAAAACCAACCAAGAGAAGGAACAATAACCTACACCAGAGGCCCTTTCTGGCCCTGAACGGCTCGTACCAGCCGTTTCACCTCTGCCCTTTCATGGGCAAAGGAAAAAAATCCCACTCTTTTTGTCAAGATACCAGAAAAAAGTAGCTTTTCCGGCTCGACCCATGAAGGAAGAAGAAACACTCCTCCCCGTTGACGAATCCAGGAAGGCAAAGAAGGCCAGGAAATACCATCAATCTCAAGAAGTGTTTCAAACGTTCTCTGCATAGCCACAGCCAACACCCCACGTACAGGACAAAGAGAAGGCATATCCAACGTACGAGAAATCACCATGGCCCCCCCCGCTCCATTACCCACCACACCACCCAACAGGGCCACTTCCCAACCATCCAGAAGTGAAAGCCCATCAGACAGACGACAAAAACATGCATTCTCCACTAGAATCGGCCTTCCCGAAACAGAAAACAATCCCGGCTCAAGGTTCTCATCCAAAGCTTCAAAAAAAACCACCTCTCCCCTTTCCCGTCCCGAAGGAAGCTTCACACTCCAGGTACGATTCTCCCAGGTAGAAAAATTCAGCCACTCTTGAAGAAATAAAAATGCATCACTCACACTATCAAAAAAACGAAAGGCTTTTACCCTGATACCACTTTTTTCCAGCCATTCCCATACCCGTTTCTCAAGACGAGAATGAGCCAGAGAAAGGTTTCCTCCATAAAACACACGGCTTAGATCGTTTTTCACCCTCTGAAAAACATCTGGCTTATATCCCAGAAGGACCTCTCCGCCCTGAAGAAAAAAGTCTACATACTTATAATTATCAATATCATAGAGAAAAGGCCCTCGTGTCCTTCTCACAACAAAAAAAGCCTTCTCATACGCCGAAAGCCTTGAAAGAAGAAATTGAGACTGTCGAGGAGACCACCCCTCCCGAGGATAATCAGACATACATCCCCCCACTAAAACGAAACCCCACAGGAAAAGCCCGGATTCAGATAAAACGGGGGAAGCGACGAATCAAACTGAGCAAACCGAATCACAGACACCTCAGGAACAAACACCAGACTTCTCCACCTGATCCAGAGCCCAGCACTCACTCTCCACCGAATATACTCCTCAGATGAAAACTTTCGCCATCCAGTTGAGAGATACACCCTCACGGGGCTAAAAAGAGAGACATCAAACACCAGAACCGGCTCATAGGTAGAGATCCAGCTTTTCTTTTCTGGATGATAGCCATATCCCGCATCCAAAGCCCCACCCAATCGAAACCAGTTATTTCTATCCCCTATAAAACAGTAAGAAATACTTGCTAAAAGCCCCAGCCGCCAGGACCAAACACCCACAGCCAGACGCTCTGTCACCCC
>JBKBIS010000126.1:0-5224 GCA_046294145.1 Brevinematales bacterium
AAAAAAGCCCATGAGCCTATCACACCAAAAAGCCCTAACAAGGCTACACTGAGAATCTGTCCAAGCCAAGCCAGAAAAAACCACCAAAAAAGGCTCATATATTTTACTCTGCAAAAGGCTTCAGAAAGAGTCTAGCTATCACTGAACGCCATCTCACTGGCACAAGTCCCAGAAAAAACGCCAGGGAGGCATTGCCCCTACTGGCATAGATAATAGATTTCCGTTTCAAAATACGGGGAAGCACATAGGAAGCCACCTTCTCCACATCAAGTCCAAGAGAAGCTGAAATCCTGAGATAGCGTTCATTTCCTATCCCGGCTCCTGTATCAAAACCCGTTCGCATATAACCAGGAAGAAGACAACTCACTGTAATTCCCTTATCTTTCCATTCTTGAAAGAGAGCCCGTGAAAAGCTTAACACATAACTCTTGGTAGCACTATAAACCGCAAAATAGGGGGTGGGTATCATCCCAACGAGGGAACTCACATTTACAATGATACCGTGATTTGGCTGCATCTTTGGTCCAAAACGATGACAAAGAAGTGTAAGAGACTCCATATTCAGATAGAGAAGATGGTGAATATCCACTTCTGTCTGATTCTCAAAACATCCAAAAAGACCTTTTCCCGCATTATTGATGAGAATATCCGGCCAAAGCTGTTGTTTTTTACACCAATCCCAGAGGGCATCCACTCCTTCAGGTCTGGAGAGATCAGATATTACCACATAAACATCCACATGATAGGTTTCGCGAAGAGCATGGGCTATCTCATCCAAAATCTCTTTTCGTCTCGCTGCAAGAATAAGTGAAAACCCTCTTTTTGCACACTCAAAAGCCAGTGCTTTGCCAAGTCCCTGACTACTCCCCGTGATAAGCACCCACCGGGGTTTCCAATGTTTCGGGATAGAAGATTTGCCGATAGGCAAGGAGCACCTCCTCTGCTTTTTCATATTCCCCACGAGCCATATGATGAATTGATAAGCGGCTAGTAATGGCCATCCCCTCAAAAATATCATAATTCACAGGATTGGCTATCATCTCTTCATAAGATTTCTTTGCCTCTTCGTATTCCCCAGCATCCTGAACAATCTCCTCAAAGGTTCGTGGTTTACGCATATCAGGATACTGCTCAAAAAGAAGCTTTAAATATATCTGATACTCTTCATCCGCCTTTTCATATTCCCCAAGTTGGAGATACACATACGTAAGCAACTCATGGACTTTGAGGTTCGCAGGATTGGTTTCAGCCAGAGCCAGAAACTTTTTCAATGCCTGTTTATATTTTTTCTTATGATACAGTTCCACAGCCTCATAGGTAATATCACGATATTCTTCGAATGTCTGAATAGCCATAAAGCCTCCTTTTTCTCTTGTCGGAAAAAAAAGAAAAAAGTTGAGACACCCCCGATGAGCATAACAGTATATTTGCGGAAGCGCGGCTCTTTTACATAGAAAACTTTGTTTTCTCCACTTATATTCCTTTAAAAAAAGATATCTGTACAAGGTTTATCTTGCTTCAAGCTCGTTTCACAAAACAGATAAAACACGTTTACAAACCCAGAAACTTATTAGGGCAGAGGTTTTCACATCCCGAAGCACAGTCTTTTGTTTTATTCCGCAGGAAGAGAAAAGAAAGCAATAGTATAGAGAAGCCAGGCCACCCAACCAAGGACAATTCCCACACCCACTATGGCAAGCCATCCACCCCAAAAGAACAGAAGACCAGCTGTCCTGAAGCTTGCATTTCCAAGATGACTTTCAAGAGAGAGAGAAACTTTTTGCATCCATATCCCATAGAGAACAGCGATTGCCCAGAAGGCCAGAACAAAAACCAGCAACAGGAGAAGCAAAACCATATCATTTTCTGTAGCAAAACAAGAAAAAAGGCTTTCCATACCCCTACCACCCATTCTCATGGCTGAAGTTCTCCACAGAGCCCCCATTCCGACTATGCCTACCACTCCTCCAAATATACCCAGTATTATCCCCCCAATAACAGAAACAAGAAACGCCCAGAGCGCCCCATGAAAAAGATGAGCATCTGATTTTTCCTGAGAAAGCTGATGCATACCAACCAAAAAAAGCACCAAACCTCCAATTCCCACCCACATCACACCAGGAAATACCGATAGAAGCATCAAAAGACTGGCCACAGCGAGTAATATTTTTGTATGACTTTTCATACTCTCCCTCCCTTTCATCTCCTTTGTTGAAAGGTCTTTTTCAGGTATAATACCAATAGTATAAAAAGAGATTTTCTCTTGTCAAGTAGACAAGAAATATTTTTTTGATCCAATCACACTATCCTTGAGAAATAGCAGGAGAAATTCAAAATACAAGTTTATCCAGTTTTTAGCATACCTTCTTCATAAACACTTTTTTAGAAAACCCTTTCAATCTCCACTTTAAAGTAAATAAAACCTTTGATATGCCCAAAACTCCATTGAGCTCAAATAAATAAACATCATCAACCTCCCAAACGATAGTTGGAACACAAAAACACTTTTCATAGCCACTCACTAAACCAGAGAGAAATACCCCCGGCAAGCCACCTTCTCACTTTCAATGAAGAAAAAATATCCTAGTATAAATACAAAAAAATATCAAGAATCTTATGTGTAAACCAAAAAATAAAAAAGTTGACTTATTTTTATGTTTGCTTTATACTCTGGATAGGAGGAAAAGGATGACCGTATGGGTTTTAAAGCTTGCCCAAAAGATTTTCTCAGGCCACCTTCTTTCATTCGACGAAGCTCTTGGCCTGTATGAAACAGATACAAAAACTTTATTTCACGTAGCCAATCTGATTCGTGAAAAGTTTTGCGGGAAAACAATAGAACTCTGTTCCATTCTCAACGCCAAAAACGGAGGTTGCAAAGAAAATTGTGCCTATTGTGCTCAATCAAGTCATTATTTCACAGGCATCAAAGAATACCCTCTCATAGAGGGTGATCAGGCTCTTTTTTCTGCATTAGAGCATGAAAAAGCAGGTGTGCATCGTTTTTCCCTTGTCACAAGTGGATATGCACTCAATGGACAGGAGTTTGAAAGGATTCTTTCTCTCTACACTCTCCTGCGAAAAAAAACCTCTCTTACTCTTTGTGCCTCGTTAGGATGTCTCTCGTATGAGCAACTCAAAGCTCTCAAAGAAGCAGGCGTATCCACATATCACCACAATATAGAAACAAGTCCACAATTCTTCCCCCATATTTGCTCAACCCATACCTTTGAAGAAAGAATAAAAACCATTGAGGCAGCTCAACAAGCTGGATTAGAAGTCTGCAGTGGTGGTATTTTTGGCATGGGAGAAACCCGCGAAGACAGGATAGAAATGGCTTTTGTGCTTCGTTCACTTGGTATACAATCCATACCCATCAACATTCTGATTCCCATCAAAGGCACACCATTAGAAAATGTTTCACCTCTTCCAGAAGAAGAAATCTATCGAACAGCAGCCATTTATAGATTCATTTTTCCCACGGCCAGGCTTCGCCTTGCAGGAGGAAGAATACGTTTAAAAAAGGGAAATCCTTACACTATTGGTATCAATGCTGCCCTGGTAGGCAATCTTCTTACCACCATAGGAACAACCATAGAAGAAGAAAAAGCCATCATTTCACAAGCAGGTCTGAGGATTGCACCATGAAAGAAGTTTTATAACAGGCACAGAAGCCGATGTAAAAAAGACCTTGATTTCAACAAGTATCCTCTCTTATTTGCAACAAAAATACACGTACTGGATACTTTACACCCATCACCAGAAGGAAAAAAGATAACACATTATATATAACACAAATGAAAGATGCCACATACGTTCACCACTTTGACATCTTTGAAGAATCTCTCTCCCCTCATTTTGCAGCAAGCAAAAAAAATTGCACAAAATGGGCACGAATATTCGTGCCCCCGTATCTCCTATTCTTTCCCCTCAAGCACCCACTGGGTTTCAAGGGCTATCATGAGTTCCTCATTGGTTGGTACCACCAGGATTTTTCCTTTTGACGAAGAGAGACTAATATCTGTCAGTGTACCACGAGTTGCACGATTTTTCTCCTTATCAAGGACAAATCCCCAGTGTTCCATGTTCAACATACACATCTCCCGTACCACCCAGTCGTTTTCTCCGATGCCAGCCGTAAACACAATTGCGTCCACACGGCCCAGCTCTACCATATAGGCCCCAATATACCGGCGAATAGAGTGGGTAAGTACCTCAAGAGTAAGTTTAGCTCGATGATTACCCTTCTCAGCTGCATTGTTAATCTCCCGCATATCGTTAGAAATTCCAGAAAGTCCCAAAATACCTGACTTTTTATTCAGAAGATCGGACATCTGTTTTGGGGTAAGATTTTCCTTTTCCATAATGTAAAGGAGAACAGCTGGATCAAGAGAACCAGAACGAGTACCCATGACCACTCCCTCAAGCGGGGTAAAACCCATAGAGGTATCTAGCGATTTTCCCCCAGCGATAGCTGTGATACTTGATCCATTTCCAAGATGACAGGTAATAAGATTGATACTTTCAAGAGGTTTGCCCAGAAACTCAGCTGTTTTCATCGCAACATAGCGATGAGATGTGCCATGAAAACCATAACGACGAATCTTATATTTCTCATAATATTCATAAGGCAAAGCATAGATATAACTTCGCTCAGGCATGGTTTGATGAAAAGCTGTATCAAAAACCGCGACCTGTTTCTTGGAAGGAAGTACCTCTTTACAAGCCAGAATACCCTGAAGATTAGGGGGATTATGAAGTGGTGCCAATTCTCCATTGGCATCAATAGCCTTGATCACCTCATCAGTGATAAGAGCCGAATGATAAAACGATTCACCTCCATGCACCACACGATGCCCGATAGCCTCAATCTCATCAAGAGAAGCAAGCACTCCCTCATCCTTTGAAACAAGCTTCCCCAGAACCTCTTTGAGGGCTTCTGTGTGATTCTTTGCCTGAATACCTATCTTGGTTTTTGGCTTCTGTCCATGAGTAAACGAGTACTCTACCTCACCAAGACCAATCCTTTCCACAAGCCCCCTAGCAAGAACTTCTGAGGTTTTGGTTTCAATAAACTGATACTTAAGAGACGAACTCCCACAATTCACCACAAGAACCTTCATACCTACTCCTTAGCTAATTTTCGCACCACTTTCAATATCCTTTTCCGGGGCAAGAAAGATCACCTTTGTCTTGTTCTCATCACTGGCAGCAAGAAGCATAC
>JBKBIS010000127.1:0-5154 GCA_046294145.1 Brevinematales bacterium
GAAATGGCTGATCTCTGTCTTGTTCTCTTTGACGGTAGTCGTCCCCCCCAGGATGAGGACAAAGCTATCCTTGACTTGGTGAGAGGCAAAAGCTGTCTTTTTGTTGTCAACAAGGTTGAAGGTTCTCATTATGCTCCGGAGTATGATTTTGTACCAGATCCCCTCTGGATTTCTGTAAAAAACCATGCAAATATTGATGTGCTTCACGAAAAACTTGCTGCATTCTATTACAATCTTGGTTACAATCCGCAGGCTGATGTGCTTCTCACCAACCAGCGTCAAGAAGAACTTATTGCCAGGGCTCTTGAGGCTCTTGAAGAGGCTAAACGGGAAACCATGACACAAACCTCAGAGGAGTACATTGTTCATCATCTCCACAAGGCAAAACAATCTCTCGAAGAGATTGTGGGGAAAACTACCCATGAGGATATTCTTGACCGTATTTTTTCTCGTTTTTGTATAGGTAAATAGGGGAGAACCATGGTGCGAAATATTCATCTTCTTCTTGAATATGATGGGGGAAAATACCATGGCTGGCAAAGACAGTTGGGGCAAAGTACAGTTCAGGGAAGAATTGAACACGTGCTTAACCAGATGACAGGAGAAGAGATTGATCTTATTGGTGCCAGCCGAACAGATGCTGGCGTTCATGCCCTTGGCCAATCGGCAAACTTCTTTACTCGAAGTACTCTGTCTCTTGCTGAGATGGAAGCGTATCTCAAGCAATATCTACCAGATGATATCCAGGTTCTTTCTATTCGAGAGGCTGAACCCCGTTTTCATGCCCGCCACTTGGCTATAGGAAAACATTATCGTTACCAGATATGGAACGATCAAAGGAAAAACATCTTTGAAAGACGTTATTACTACCATATTCGTCAGAAACTTGACCTGAAGGCCATGGAAGAAGCTATTCCCCTTCTCACTGGCACAAGGGATTTTCGTGCCTTTACCACTGCCCTTTCCAGAGACAAATCGGCCTACAAACGGCTTGATAGTATCACCATAGAACAAAATGGCTCAAAAATATTTCTTCATTTCAAGGGGGATAGTTTTCTTCACAAAATGGTGCGTATGATTACAGGTACACTCATTCAGGTAGGACTTCATGAGATTAGCCTTGATGATGTACGTCAGCTCACTCTTTCTCCAAGAGAAAAGCGTCATATTCTCACGGCTCCACCACATGCTCTCTTCTTGGTAGAAGTATATTACTAAAGAAAAACAAAACATAGAAAAGTTTTTGAAAAATCCAGCGCAGGGAAGTGTTATCAGTACCTCTCACTAACTCAGGATCTTGACAACCTGCTAAGGCCATGGCTATCATCGTATTTCAGCCAAAATCCAGTAGTTGCTGAAACAAGGTAATAGCCGTCAGCTTGAACCAATACTTTCATGGTCTTTGAACCGCAAGAAAAAAATTTCACACATGATCACACAACACCCTCATGATGGTATAGCCAGAGAAGAACAGAGGATTTCCTCTATAGGAATTTTCTTTTATTTTCTATGCATTTTTGCATCTTTTTTTTTAGAAAAATAACTTATAATAAATAAAACAAACAGATTAAGGAGGTTTATGTGAAGAAGCTTTCTTCCATTCAAATCGTGAGACGAATTTCTCTTGGTTTCTTTTTGGTAGTGGTGACCATTCTCACCATTCTCCATCAGAAAATCTCTTCCTTTCCTTCTATCGATGCTCTTTGTCCCTTTGGTGGTCTGGAAGGACTTTACCAGTTTGTGGCAAATGGTGGAATACTCCAGCGACTCCAGCCTTCTTCATTTGTGCTTCTTTTTGCTACCATAATAGTAGGAGTGTTTCTTGCTCGTTTTTTCTGTGGATGGATTTGTGCGCTTGGTGCTCTGCAGGGTGTATTTGGATGGTTGGGAAGAAAAGTTCTCAAAAAAAGACCGGTTATTCCTCAAAAAGTTGACTCATACTTACGACTTATCAAGTATGTGGTTCTCATTTTTGTGCTCTTTCTCACCTGGAGAGCCGGAAGTCTTATCATCAGGCCTTATGATCCATTCGTTGCGTATGGCCATCTTTCTGCGGGATGGAGTGAATTATGGGGCGAATTTGCCGTCGGTTTTGTGATTCTTGTCATCAGTCTTGTGTTATCTTTTATCTATGAACGCTTTTTTTGTAAATACCTCTGTCCCTTGGGTGCCTTCCTTGCCTTCATAAGCCGCATAAGTCCTTTTCGAATTAAACGGGACAATACGACCTGTATCCACTGCAGTCTTTGTGATACATCCTGTCCCATGAATATTGATGTCCAGCATACGGATGTTGTTCGTTCTCCAGAGTGTATAAATTGTCAGGAGTGCGTCACAATTTGCCCGACGAAAAAATCAACTCTTTTCAATACATGGGCTAACAAAAAAATACCTGGTTTGCTTGTGGTTATCACAGGAGTTTTTCTCTATATGACGACAGTTAGTATTGCCTATTTCACAGGAAATGCCAGAGTTGCCGAGATTCCCCTCTCACAACAGGCTTCAAAAGGGACATTAACCCCAGAAAATATCAAAGGTTCCCATACCCTGGCTGATGTGGTCCAGGCATTCAGAATAAAGGAAGAAGATCTCTATGGTGCACTCAAGATTAACCGGGAAAAAGTTCCTCCCACAACAAAAATCAAAGAAATTGGTGGTCTTATAGGCAATTCAGACTTTGAGACTGAACTGGTTCGTGAAGAAATCAGAAAACTTCTTGGTATTACCAATACCACCAATACTACAACCATGCCCACACTTTCCCCTTCCTCATCAACCACCATTTCTAAAGAAAAAAAGCAAACTTCTTCTGCATCTCTTGTTATCCCGCAAGATTTCTTCCTTGAGGGTACTATGTCTATTCAAGATGTGGCCAGAGCTCTTTCCACTACTCCCGATGTCATTATCCAGAAACTTGAACTTCCGGACGGTATTCCCACTGACAAACCTCTGAGGGATATGAAAGATGCATACGGTTATACTATCCCTCAACTTAGAGAAAAACTTTCCAGGTAATATCTGTGGCTGGCACACTATGGTGTGCCAGCCTTCTTTTTAGAATGGACAAAATCCCTTTTCTGGTGTATACTATAGAAGAGGAGTAAAATGAAAATACTTCAATTCACTCTCACCTTTAAGACTTCCCGGCGAGAAGAATTGCTAGACATCACCGCTTCTATAGAAAACCTTGTGAGTCAGAGCGGGATCACAACAGGAATATGCCATGTCTATGTTCAAGGTGCTACTGCTGGTATCATGATTCAAGAAAACTGGGACACTTCGGTTCAGGATGATGTTATTGCTGTTTTAAAAAAGCTTATTCCACAAGGGATATGGCAACATGACAGACAAGATGGCAATGGCGATGCTCACCTGAAATCCGGTATTGTCGGACCATCAGAGACTATACCCATCATTCAAGGAAAACCCGGTCTTTCCACCTGGCAAAATATCTTTTTGTGCGAATTTGATGGTCCCCGACAGCAAAGGAAGGTGGTGGTGACACTGATAGGAGATGCCTAACATCACAAAAAAGAGGATTCTCTCAAGCCTTTTCATCTGTTTGATGGCAGGGGGAATGCAACTATTTTGGAAGTTTCTGGTTCTGGCTATTCACCGTTCATATCTATGGGAAACTCTTCCGGGAAAATACAACAGATGTTTTCTCCTTGCAACCTTTTTTGTCTACTGGACTTTTTCTCACATGGGCAACAGGATATCTGAAGCCTGTGAAGGCTCATGCGAGAGATTACTTCACAAGGAGATTCTCATCCCAGAGATCATTGACTCTCTCAGGATAAAGTTCAATAACTTTCTGATAGAGTTTTTCCATGCGAGCCACATGGTTCTCAGCGCTAAATTTCTGGGATATACGCAGAGCCTCTTCTGAGAATGACTTGAGTTTTTTCTCGTCGAGGAGAAGCTCCTCTACCAGACGGGCCATGTCCTCATCCGTATTAGCCATATAACCATTTTTGCCCTCTTCAATGAGGTCTAAATAACTATCATCCCTTCTTGCAATTGATGGCACACCACAAATAGCTGCTTCAATGAGTGTCATAGGATGAACCTCAGAGAGAGAAGCCGTGACAAAAAGATTGGAAATAGAATAAAGCCTGTACACCTCTTTCCAATCTACAAAACCCGTGAAAACAGTCTGATTGGCCAATCCCATCTCGTTTGCCTTTTGCTGGAGTTCTTCATGAGATGGCCCATCTCCTACAAAAATCATCTTGATATGATGGTGTTTTTTCATCACCGGTGCTATGGATTGATAGAGTTCAACAACTCTCTTTTCTGGCCCAATACGTCCCACAAAAATGAGAATCTTATCTTGTGGTGTGAGATGATATTTTGCCCTGAGCTCATGAAGCTCTTCTTTTGTCATGGGCTTTTGTTTGAACTTGGCCATATCAATTCCATTGGGAATAATCTGAACAGGAATCTCTGGAACAACAAGATTGTCGTATTTTTTTGCCTTTATAGAAGGAGCAACAATCACACTTGTTCCTTTCATGTAATAACGAAAATAGGTGCGCCACAGTGGTTTGATGCCAAGGAGGGGCGAGTAGTTATGATACATTTCCCACATGGTATGTGTTGTGGAGATACGAGGTATGCCTAACTTCCTGGCAGCTTTTTTGGCGGCAAGACCTATCATGAATTCAGTATGGGAGTGAATGAGTTCTACCTTGTGTTCTTTGAGAAAACTTACTACCTTCTTGTGATTTACTATGGCTGCTCCAAATCCCTGTTTTGACCCAAAGTCAAGCTCAATTTGAGGGATGAGAAGAATATCTGGGTCTTTGTTCTCATAACCCTTGACAAGAACAGAAACAATACAAACATGGTGTCCCTTTTTTTCAAGCCCTTCTTTGAGTTGAAGAGCCGAGGTGATGACCCCGTTTTTCATGGGAGTGAAACAATCGAGAAAAAGAGCAATATTCATAGTATCCTCCTTTTGGGTTTATTATAAGGAAAAAGAAAAGAGAATGCAAGGGATGGAAATTTTTTCCAGAGAGAGGAAAATTTTTTGCGCTTTCTTTTTAAGTGAAGAGAGTACTCTGGCCTCAATGGGAAAAATGGTGGTTGGTATGTCCCTCATAGAGGTGGTATGGATTCAAAATTTGCTTTTTTTGCCACTGAATATTATAA
>JBKBIS010000128.1:0-5046 GCA_046294145.1 Brevinematales bacterium
AAGGGGAATCCAGGACATGGTTTGTAGATATAGCAGCCAAAAACACCAATGAGATGGTGGACAATAATGCTGATATTGCCCATGTGGATATTTTTCTGCCATCGGGGTTTACTGTTGAACCTTCTTCCATAGAGAGTGCAGTATGCTCTTCTATCACCTATGATCCATCTCTTCGCAAAATTTCTCTTCTTTATTCGAATGATAATCGTGTGCTTGCCGCCGGGAGTGGAAATGATACGGTGAGTTTTTTGAATCTTACTACTACAAATCTTGATATGCCGTTACCCGGGACCAATGAGATGTCCAACAGGATTATTGTGGTGAGTTATGCCTCGCTTCCTGGGACAAAGCCAGTCACCAATGGTATAAGTATTTCTTACCCTACACAGTACTTTTTGGTGCGGAAAAAACCACCTAAAGCAGAAGCCTATCAGACTCCTCATGAGGTGAAAAATATTCTTTCTTCTCAGGAATATCGTTTTGTACTCAGAAATAGAGCTGAGAATGCAGGGAATTCTATTCGACGTGTTCTTATCCGCGTGGATAAGGTGATAACTAATGTGGTTTCAGTGGTATCGGGAAGACCTGCTACCATTACGGTGAGCAAAAATATTACCAATGGAAATATCACAAATACAGAAGGGTATTTCTGGATTCTGGTAGACTATTATAGCCAGAATACTAATATTCCTAGGGATTATACGGAAACCATCTCTTTTGTTGGATATGATAATGTGAGATCTCTTACCAACGTGATTATATGGGCAACCAATATAGCCTATGTGGATAATGGTAATGGGGATGGCTGGACTATAGGGAAGGAAGATGTTGCGAATGGTTGGAGTTATTTTTTCTATACTCCACCGGCTGAACTCAAAGCATCTATTGTGTTACCTTTGAATGAGGATGGAGTGGCAGATGCGTTTTATAATCATCATCACTATGTGGATGAGAATTCACCTTTTTATCTTCAGTTAAGAGTGAGAAATACAGGGGAAAAAGACAACACCATCTTTCGGATAAGATTTACCTTTCCCTATGGTGTTACGAATGTGGCTTATCCATTTTCCATGGTAGTAGGCTCCAATCAGATAAGCCTATATCAAACCAATGGTGGTAGTAATTGGGTGATGGAAATTGCTTATACAAATACTGTGGCTCTCTGGTCTGGAAGTAACGATATGATAAGTTGTTATGTGATGGATGCTATTTCTATACCTACCAATGCTACTATTCGTATTGAAGCGAGAAATACGACAAATTATGTGCTTGCAGAAAATGATGGGGCTGATAATACAGAATTGCGTTTTATTTATCCAAGACCAAAAGCATCTGGGGGCGTGGTGGTTCCGGGAGGGTTTATTGATGCTGCTACCAACAGGGCTACTATCACGTATATTATTTCGAACCATGGTTCTGGCGAAAATCTTATAAAACGAGTGTTTTTGATTTTCCCTACGAATATTATTACCAATGTGACGGGGATCTCCTCTGATCTGGGTGGTGTTTTTTCTGGGTTTGAATATCATGCACCTGGCTACTACAGAGTTGTCATGGATTATGGAAATCAGTTTTATGGGGAAAGGAGTGATACCATTACTTTGACAGTCTGGGATAGGGTGGAAACGGAAACAGAATTCTTTCTTTTGGCTTGTGTCTCCAATCAGAGGATGTGGTCCAATGCCATTGAGGTGTTACCGGGAGGCACTCAACGTGTAGCTATTATTCCACCGCCAACCTTTTATGAGTATGCGATTCTTCCGACTGTTTTTTATCGTGGTGAAAGTGGAAAGGTGGTTACTAATCGTATTCAATTGAGGGTGAAGAATAAGGGGTGGGGAAGTAATCGGTTGGAAAGATTGCGTATAGTTTTGCCTGGGGTATTATCCAACCAGATTTTTATGGTAAGTAATGCCTTGTTAGGAAAAACGGCACCAGGTGCGGCTATTAGTTTTACCTTACTGGGTGGTACCAATGTAGTTGAGGTCAATTATAAACTCTCTAATACAAATATCTCTCCAGGAGAAATAGATGATTTTTATCTTTATGTGGCTTTGACTACCAATGTAGTGGCTACAAATGGGCTGATTGTACATGCCGCGAATAATTCTACTAATATGGATGGATCTCCTAAATGGACAAATTATTATGGGGGGTCTTCCTTATTATCTTGTACAAATGTTATTACTCTTGTGGATCCTGTTCGATTCTTTGTTTTGCCTACAGAGGTTTCATCTCCTGCTTCTTCAGCTATTTATTCTAACCGTATAGAAAATGGTTTTGCAAATGGGGGAAGACTGATTTCGACAGTAGAGATTGAATATCCTTCCTCCTTTTTTAGCAATCTTGTGGTTCTTTCGACGATAGGAAATGCGAGTGTCAATGGAAGTCGTGTGCGAATAGACTATCCCTACGGTCTTATGCCAAACAATGGGGAATGGGTGGTGATTCGTGGGTATGATACCTGGACAGCAGGAGATACGAATTTCTCTGTAGTGGTTCGTGTGTGGTATACCAACAATGCTTCTTTTACAAATTTAGCAGTTGTCCGGGAAGGATATACCAATAGGGTAAGTTTTCTTCACCCTCCAGCAGAGATGTGGGCATGGAGTGCTCCAAATACCGTAGGTCAGGATTTTACATCCAATCTGTATGTGTTTGGGTTTACCAATGTTGGTGGTGAAGGAAATGATATTCGCTGGATAAAAATTGTTCTACCTTCTTTTATCACGAATGTGAAGGGGCTTGTGTCTCTTCGGGGAGCTTTGATGACCAATACTAATGGGGCTTTGTGGGTGTATTATCCTTCTCTTCTTCCTGTGAATGGCTATGATGAAATAAGTTTCTGGGGGTGGGATACTATAGAGTCTGGTAGCGAGACAAACATAGTGTGGCAAGTATATGGGGATAATACTCTGGCTTATACAAAGCCTGTGCTGGCAGGTATTTATCCTTCCAGGAGTCTTGCTCTTTCTATTGTTCAGCCTGGCTACCGGGCGTCTGCTTATCTTGAGGTCACCAATGCCATTTCACTTGATCAAACAAATGCTCTCTGGACAACAGAGACGAATAATGGAATTCGTTTCTATTTGTATAATAATAGTGATACAGGCAATGTGATACGAATGGTGAAAATTTCTGTTCCTTCGGCGGGAGGACTTTTGATCACAAATGCGATTACTTTTACAAATATGAGGGGCGGAGTAAGCCGGATCTTTTCTAATGGAGCGATATGGCTTGATTATCGAAATGTGCCTCTCTATCCTACGGAAAGTGATGAAATATGGGTACAGCTTCATGATAGGGTGTTCTACAGTAATACCAATCTCACCTGGCAGGTAGAAGCGGCGTACAATACGACGGATGATAAGTTTAAGCTGGTTTCTCTTCAGCCAGGAAGAAGCCTGTCAGTCTTTTATGTGGCACCTGCTCCTGTGGTGCACATTTCCCTTTCTCCGGGTATCATCTATATAGACAGGAAATACTTTTCACTTTCTCTTATTCTTTCCAACGGTGGAAAATCAACAAGTGCGGTGAATGAAGTAAGGATTGTCATTCCACCTGAGTTTACCAATGGTTTCTCTCAGATAAAGGTATCTAATACCACGGCTACTTCTCGTTATTATACCAACGGGACATTGACTCTTGGATATGATATTCCTCTTGCGGCTGGTCAGAAGGATACCATAATTCTCTGGTTATCAAATGGAATGATGATGCCAGGAACAAAAAGTTTTGGTGTGAGTGTGAGGAGTTTTGTGACCAATGCTTATGCTGGAGGAGAAAGCAATTTTGTGGTATCTTCTATGCCTGTTTATGCAGTGTATGTGAATGATAGAGAGAATGATAATAATATTGATGCTACAACCCATAGTAATCGAGTGGTTGTTCAGGTGGTGAACGATGTTACCTCGGATATACCAATAGAGAAATTGCGAATATCTTTGCCACCTATCTTTACCAATCGAGTGCGCACGTTGAGCCGTAAAATCATTTCCGGATTTGTGAGTGGCCCTCCTACTAATATTATTGTGGACTATAAGACGGGTGGAAATCTTCTCTTTGCAGGAGAGTATGATATTCTTCAAAATGATGTTCTGGACAATTTTGAAGGAGGGTATATCACAAATAGTGTTGGAGTATGGCTGGAGGATCCCTGGGGTTATCTTCCTTTACCGATTATGTCAGGTCGAACAAATGAGGTGAGAATGGTGATGCCTTTACCAAAAGGAACCCACTGGCTTGGAAGTGGGACTATCTACATTGATACGCTTATTTCGAATCTGACAATTTTTGTTTCCAATATCGCTCAAACGGCAAATGTGATATCCAATGTGGAGATTGTCCTTCCCGAGGGGCTTATTGGTATTTCCGATCTGACAAGTCTTCGTGGTAATCCTGCTTATGAAGCGGGTAGTCATTTGATAAGGGTTCACTATGTGTCTGGTTTATCTTCGAATGTTTGTGATACTATCAACTTTACCTTTAGCAATACATATAGAGCGCCTACCAATTTGCGTATTGTTGTTCGGGCTACCCATCTTCCTGATCATGGTGCTGTTGTCCCCTCTCTTCTTGGAGAGGAGTATAGCACTTTCCCTGTGAGTTATCCACCGGTGGCTGTCGAAGGATATTTTGTGGGTGATAATGCCCTTTATATTGTGGAAAATGAGGGAGTTCTTACCTATCGCTTGATGAATAGAACCTTTAAGAGTGAGGTGAGAAAGGTACTTTTGACTTTTCAAACGAATACTCTTTTGTTGTTCTCCAATATTGTTGTTACCAATACGAGAGCAACGGTAACGAGGTTGGAAACGAATAGCAATCAATTTCTTCTTGTGTATAAGATAATGGTTTACCTTCAGCTATTTTTATCTGTTCTCTTACAATATCTATTCCTGTAACAACTTCTGTAACTGGATGTTCCACCTGGATTCTCGTATTCATTTCCATAAAATAAAAATTACCCTTTCCATCAACTAAAAATTCAACTGTACCGGCATTTGTATAATTAACCGCTTTTGCCAGTTTTACAGCAGCTTTGCC
>JBKBIS010000129.1:0-5042 GCA_046294145.1 Brevinematales bacterium
GGTGGAAGAAAGAGATTCGTATTAGAATAAAAGGTCACCTCACGTTTTATTTTGATAATAGCATCCTCTGTGGTACAATTCACAGAAACCGTAACACTATTCGTATACACCCCACTCCCCGGAGAAAATGTTGGTGTAGCCACTGTCTGCATAAAAAGAGAACAACCTGCTAAAAACATAATTCCTATACTCCCTAGCACATATTTTTTCATAAATACCTCCTCTCAACATTAGTTATATTATCAATGAAAAAAGAAAAAATAGCAACTTTTAGTTCAAAAATTTTCTAAAAAAATTATTTTCAAAAAATTTATATTCCCTCATTTTCCAAGAAGTTCTATAAGTATTTGCTAAAAAAAAATAGATATTTCTTTATTCAAATAAAGAAGAGAACACATGCAACCCCTTACCATTTTCCCCACAAAAACATTGCTTTGAACAGAAAGAGTCCATTTCACTATTCCACCACCGTCTGCATCTGAAAAAGTCTTGCATACACCCCTCCCGAAGCCAAAAGTTCTGTATGCTTACCCACCTCTACAATTCTTCCCTCATGAAGAACCACAATCCTATCCGCATGCATAATAGTGGCAAGCTTGTGCGCAATGACAATAGTCGTCTGCTGACCTAAAATATTTTCCATAGCCTCCTGAATAGCCATTTCTGACTCTGCATCCAGCGCACTGGTAGCCTCATCAAGAATCAGGACATTTGGACGACGAAGAATAGCCCGTGCCAATACTACCCTCTGTCTTTCCCCTCCGGAAAGTTGAGCCCCTTTATCGCCAAGAAGAGTATCATATCCCTGTGGTAGTCGTTCAATAAAATGATGAGCATGTGCTATTTTTGCCGCTTCTACAATTTCTTCAAAAGAAGCCTCAGGACATGAAAGAGCTATATTCTCCCGAATAGTTCCAGAAAAAATGATAGGCTCCTGTGTCACAATTCCCAATTGAGAGCGATAGCTTTTCCCACTATAAAGAGCAAGATCCTTCCCATCAACAAGCACTCTTCCCTCTGTAGGTTTATAAAAACCAGCCATCAGGGATACCAGCGTAGTTTTTCCTGATCCTGACAATCCCACAATAGCAATAGTCTCTTTGGGCGCAATATCAAGAGAAACACTCTGAAGTACCATCCGTTCTTTCGTATATCCAAAGGATACATTTTCACACACAATCCTTCCCTCTATCTTTCCAATCGCAGGAAAAGAAGATTCGTCCACAACCTCATAGTCCAATACCTCATAAATACGAAAAAGAGCAGGAGAAAGCTTACGAAGCGTTGTAAACACAGTACTTGAGAGACTTAACGGTTCTGAAAGTACAGTAGCCAACAAAAGAAAAAAGACAATATCACCACTTGTAACCTGACCAGAACGTACCATAAACCCACCAATGACAAGAATGATAATAATCCCTATAGAACCAAACCATTCTGCCACAGGTGTACTCAAAAACCGTATTCTCACTTCCCGAATCAGAGAAGAAAGATACCCCATATTTGAACGACGAAACCTTTGTCTCATGACCTCCTCAACAGCAAACCCTTTGATAACATCCATACCATAAAGAGTTTCCTGAATACCTGAAGTCACATCCGAGATATGTTTTTGAACCTTCTGACTTGCCTGTTCTACAAACTTTCCCACAATTCCCAGAACAATACCTAACACAGGAACTACCGAGAAAAAATACAAAGTAAGAAGCGGTTGCTTCACCACCATCATAAGAATAATAGCCACAACCGTCATTGGCTGAACCATCAGTTCAATCAGTACATTCATGAGAAATATTTCCACAACCTGGATATCATTGGTGAGCCGACTGATAATATCTCCTGTTCTTTTCGCCTTGAAATATCCAATGGGCAGAATAAGAACCTTCTCATACACATCCTGTCGCAGAGAAGCAAGAACCCTGATAGCCAAGGTATTGGAAGCCACCAACATAACATAATGAGAAACAGCCCAGGAAGTCGCTGAAACAAGCAAAAGAAGAGCACTTTGCAAAGGATCTGCCATCGTCTTTTCTAAAAAGACTCCAGAAAAAAAAGCTGCTAATTGATAGACAGCTGTTAGCTTACTTACTACTACACCGATAGCAAAAATCACCATCACTCCAACAAGCCACCAGAAACGTCCCACATAAGCCGATAACCGACGATAACTCATCCTACTCTCCCTTCAAAAACACATCATACGAGCCCCATCCACCCAACAAAGGATGACTCTCTCGATATGACACCACCAGAGGATGATGAGAAAGAACCTTTTCCACCTGTTGTTTTTTTACACCCTTACCTTTGCCGGGAATAAGACGAACAAAAGTATAGCCCTTTTGAGAAGCCTCTTCCAGATAAACTTTCACTACCTTTTCCACATCATGAGGAGCAAAGGCATGTAAATCCAGTTCCGGTCCATCACAAAGAGGCCTTTCTTCCCCAAGCCCTACAAGAGACACAAGATCAGAAGGTGTTTGAAGCCTATATTGAGGCTGCTCCACTTTCCCATAACCCCACGAAGCATAGGCAAAAGCCATACCTGTGTTCCTTGCAAAAAGAGAATCAATCAGTGTATCCCCAACCATAATCACATCAGAGGGATCAAGAGGTTTTCCTTGCTTTTTCCAGAAATTCTGCACAATCGAAAAAGCCTCCGGGTGAGGCTTTGGATTTACCACATCATCCTCACATATGAGAAGATCGAACCACTTTTCCCCATCCCATGGAGCCAGCGTCCTTTTCATCCCTTCTCGACTCTTATTAGAAACAATCACCATAGGAATTTTCCCATATATTGCCCTGAGTGTTTCCACAACACCATCAAAAGGCTTATGTTTCTCCCAGAGAGAAAAATAGACATCCCGATAATAGGCACGGGCATCATCCCCAAGTCCAACTAACTTCATAGTTTCTCCAAAAGGATATCCCACTCTTTCCCGCATCCATTCAAGAGAAACCAATTCTCTCCCATAATGTCGAAGCATAGCACAAAACGCCTCATAAATTACCGGTAAACTATCAACCAATGTACCATCCATATCCCATATTATAGCCGAATAGCACACCATAACCTACTCCGCATAATCCAGTCTTACACTCACCCCATTTGCATCAAGATAACGCTTAAGATCCGTAATCTCCAGTTCGCGAAAATGAAAAAGTGAAGCGGCAAGGACCGCACTTACCGCGGTAGATCGAAAAACCTCAAGAAAATGTTCCTTTTTCCCGGCGCCCCCAGAAGCAATCACAGGGATACTAACCTTTTCCGCAATCAGTTTTGTAATCTCAATATCATAACCATCCCTGGTTCCATCCTTATCCATAGAGGTGAGAAGAATCTCCCCTGCTCCCCGTTCACAGACTTCCTCTGCCCATGAAATAGCATCACGCCCTGTATCAATTCTCCCTCCATTGACAAAAACATGCCATTTACCTTCTGCCACGCGCTTTACATCAATAGCCACCACAATCGTCGAAGAACCAAAATGTTTTGAGGCCTGAGAAACAAAATCAGGATTTCTCACAGCCATTGAATTGATAGATACCTTGTCAGCCCCAGCTAAAAGGATCTCTCGAATATCTTCAAGCGTACGAATTCCCCCACCAATTGTGAAAGGAATAAAAATTTCTCGAGCCACCGCTCTGGCAACATCCACCATAATATTTCTTTTCTCATGAGTAGCAGAGATATCCAGAAAAACCAGTTCGTCGGCACCGGCCTCATCATAAATTTTGGCGTTTTCTACCGGATCACCGGCATCACGAAGGTTTTGAAACTGCACACCCTTGACCACTCGGCCCTGATGAATATCCAGACAGGGAATAATACGTTTAGCGTACATAGAACCTCCAGAAAATAGTGTACAGAAAAAAAAAGAAAAAAGCAAAAAGAGAAACTGTTCTAAAAAAGAAATCATAAGATTTGAAAACACAAAACCATACATTTTTCTCCTCCAAGCATAAAAAATTTGGAAAAAAAAAGTTCTCTTTTTTGATCAAAGGAGAGAGGTCTTATTGTATACAAAACAAAGAATTACACCATATTATACACTTTCTTTAACAAAACCACTTATCCTATACCCCATACAATCGTTCATACACCCACAAAGCCACAGGAAGTGTCACCACAAGCCCCACCACACTCCAGAGAAAAAGAGACTGGACCACCATACGATTTCCTCCTTCTCTTTCAACAAGCACAGGCAAAGCCGTTACTGGTGGAAGAGCACTTTGCAAAAACACAAAAAACCGAAAAAGCGATGGAAGAGGCAAAAATGCCACAACACAGAGATGAACAAGCGGAAAAACAAGATTCTTCACAAGTACAAAACCAATCTTGGCCTTTAGAGGCAGAATTGATACCTCATAGCGATCAAGATAAATATTTCCCCCTATCACAAAAAGCAGTAAAGGAATAGAAAGCATGCCAATTCGCTTTGCCACATCTATAACAAAGTCCGGAACAAATGGCCTTAAACCAGCATAATGAATAGCAAGAGAACCCACAAGCATGAAAACAAGTGGTGGAAAAAGCTTGCGAAAATTCAAATTCTTCTCTTTTTTTGCACCATAAAAAAAACCAAAACCCTGAAAAAGAAAGAAAGAAAACAAAACCGTAAAAAGGAAAAGATCTACTATAATTCCCGGCTCCTCAGGAAAAAGTGACGGCAACAGAATGAGAGGAATAAAAATCGCATTGGGATAAAGAAGCGAAACAAACACCTCTTTTCGATATACCCTAGAGAAAAAAAAAGAAAACAGCCATGACAAGAACCAGAGAAACGCAAAAGCCCCAATCCAAACCAGAGGATAAAGCCACCAGAAAGGATATTTCTCAAGAGAAAAATGAACCATCATATCATAAAACACCAGTGCCGGCACCGCTAAATCAAGAGAAAGAAAAGAAAGCGTAGACAGAGCTTCTCTGGCAATAGCTTTCCTTGCGAGAAGAATAAAACCAACCAACCCAAGCCCAAGAAAAATCCCAACAGCTTCAAGCGTTTTCCAGAAAATCATACCCACTCTCCTGCAATTTTTTC
>JBKBIS010000012.1:0-15675 GCA_046294145.1 Brevinematales bacterium
GGCAACCGGTTCCACTTCTGGAACCTCTATCTCTCCCCACTCTTCGCCGCCTTCAAGAGATGGTACGGGCTTTTCTGTCCCCCAGCCACTTTCAAAAGAAGACTCCCCCGGTTTTCCAAGTCCCTCCAATCCTATTTCTGGTAGAGAGGGTTCAAGGGACGTTTCATCAAAGGAAGGGAAGGCATACGGTTCTACCTTTCCTGTTTCTATCTCTGGTGTTTCTATCTCTCCAAAACCCTCTAAAGAAGGCATCTCCGGTTCTTCGCCAGTCATTGCCTCACCAGAAAGTACCTCCGGTACAAAAGCCTCTTCCACTAAAGGCCCAGTCTCAGTCCCAATCTCCGAGGCAAATGGAGCAGAAACCTCAGCACCTGGTTTTTCCGACTCTGACATACCCAATGAAGCCAATAAATCATCAAGCCCTCCACCTGATGAAGGAGCAACCTCTGGTTCTGCTTTCATCTGACCTAAAAGATCAGCAAGACCACTATCTATCTCTCCTTCGGGAACAGAAAGTTTTACCTCCTCAGGAGGAGAAAATGATGGTTCCTTTTCAAAAACATTCTCTTCAAACTGGGAAATTTGTTCTTCTGTGGTTTCCTCTTCCATAGTACTTGCAATATCTCGAAGAGAACTGAACCTTGTTTCAAGCTCTTCAAGAGATGGCGGAGGCCCATCAAGAGCCGCTAATTCTTTCAAGATTTCTTCAGAAAGAGAAACAGAAGATCCCATTCCCAGAGAAGGCCCCTCAGTCGTTCCCGCCGTCTCAGGTGTACCTGTCTGTGAAACAGAAGACCCTTCGGTTGCCTGAAGAAGCCGTTCAACGTTAGCCATAGCATCAGGATTCACATCAGAAAGACGTGAGGGAATATCATCCATCGTATCAAGACCAGCTTCTATCTGCTTCGGAGAAAAATTCTCTTCCTTGCCCAAAAACTTTTCGATACTATCAAATCTACCCATGGCTTCTTCTCACCTATCCCTCAAGGTACACCTTTTTTGTATATATCGGCAATTTCTTAGCTTTGCCTTACTTTTTCTACGAAAAAGCTTTGGTATCTCATCACGGGCAGAAGGGTTCTCTACCCAGGACACAACCATACACGAGCGAAGCCCCTGCCTCTTTCAAAACCCGTGCCACCTCTTCGAGAGTACTTCCCGTCGTAAAGATATCATCCAGTACCAGAACCCTTTTGTCTTTCACCTCTTCAGGCTTAGAAACATGAAATTGTCCACATATTTCTCTGATTCTCTCTTCTCGTGAAAGAACTTTTTGTTTTTTTCTTCTCCATCTCCTTCGAAGAATATCTCCCCGCAAATGAGGAAAAAATCTTCTCCAGAACACTTCAACAGGAGAAAACCCCCTCCTCCATACTGTTATCCAGTGAGATGGCACAATTGTCACCACATCCACCTCTGGCAAACGGGAAAACCACTTCGCTTTTCTGCTTTCAGCTACAAACACAAGGTCTTCTAAAGCGGCTTTTCTCTGCTCAAATTTGAAAGCTTGATAGAGACTTTTGACCAGCCCCTCATAGACAAAAAGGGCATAACTTCTCTCAAGAAACACTTTCCCCAAACCAAAGCGACAAAAGCAATCATAACAAAGACCATCTTTTGTCGCAAATGGAAGCAGCTGATCACAATGACTACACCGAGAAGAGCACGTCTCTATAACCTCTATGCTATCACGTTCTTCTCGACATACCAGTCTTCCATCGTTTTCCCCAAGCACACGACCACACGAAAGGCAAAATGTGGTCCAGAATTTCATCCTACTCTACCGTAACGGATTTTGCCAGATTACGTGGCTTATCCACATCAAGCCCTCTCAAGCGAGCTATCTCATACGCCAGCATCTGCAAAGGCACAACCGTCAGGAGAGGAGAAAATTCCTCAAAAGTCTGCGGCACATACAAGACATCATCAACATAATTCAACACATGCTCATCTTTTTCCGAAAAAATAGCTATCACCTTCCCATGGCGTGCTTTCACCTCATGAATATTGCTCACCACCTTTTCATAAAGAGCATCCTTCGGAGCAATGAATACAACAGGCATAAACTCATCGATAAGAGCAATAGGACCATGCTTCATCTCAGCCGCAGGATACCCCTCTGCATGAATATAAGAAATCTCCTTGAGTTTCAGGGCACCTTCAAGGGCAACAGGATAATTAAATCCTCGCCCCAAATACAAAAAATTCATCGAATTACTATACTTTTTTGCCATATCCATAATAAGAGACTTCTGTTCAAGAATAATTTTGATTTTTTCTGGAATGTTGATAAGTTCCTTCAAAAGACGTTGTCCCTCATAAAGACTCATATTTTTGAGACGCCCAAGATAAATAGCAAAAAGAATGAGACTCACCACCTGATTGGTAAAGGCTTTGGTTGAGGCCACCCCAATCTCTGGTCCCGCATGGAGATAAATCCCTCCATCACTTTCCCGTGCAATAGTACTTCCCACAACATTTGTCATTCCCAGGACTTTCACACCCTTGCGTCTGGCCTCTCTGAGAGCCTCCAGCGTATCTGCTGTTTCTCCTGACTGACTGATCACCAGAACAAGATCGTTTTTTTTCAAAATAGGATTACGATAACGAAACTCAGAGGCATAATCCACCTCAACAGGAATCTCTCCAAAACGCTCAATCAAGTATTTTCCGATAAGGGCAGCATGCCAGCTTGTTCCACAAGCCGTAATCACAATACGATGAACTTGCCTCAATTCCTCATCTGTCATATTGAGACCACCAAACTTCACCATTCCTTCTTCCACATGAACACGCCCACGAAGGGCATTGGATATCGCTTCTGGCTGCTCAAAAATCTCTTTTTCCATATAGGTCTCAAAACCACCCAGTTCAATAGCACTGAGATCCCACTCCACCTGCACAATTTCTTTATCAATCCGTTGATAATCCAGATCATAGGCCTTGTATTTCTGACTCTTGAGGACCACCATCTCTTTATCCTCAAGATAGATAACATTTCTTGTATAGGGAATAAGAGCGTTGACATCCGACGCCACAAACATCTCACCCTCTCCTATACCAACCACCAATGGGCTTCCATTTCTCGCTGCCACAATCTTATAAGGTTCATCAGAACACACCACAGCAATCCCATAGGTACCTTCTACCACCTTGAGAGCCTCCATAACCGCCGCCTGAAGATTTCGATTGCCTTCTTTTTTATAAAAATCCTCAATAAGATGAACCAAAACCTCTGTATCTGTTTCCGAAACGAAAGTATACCCTTTCTTGATAAGATACTGTTTCAAAATCATGTAATTTTCAATAATTCCGTTATGCACAAGGGCAATCCTTCCAGAAGCACTCACATGGGGATGGGCATTTTCTTTCGTTACACCTCCATGAGTTGCCCATCGAGTATGCCCAATACCGATAGTAAAACATTGATTATGAAAACGACGAAAAACCACATTGCGCAGATTGGCTATTTTTCCTACCTGTTTCTCAATAGAAATGGATCCATCTTTATCCATCAGAGCCACACCAGCCGAATCATACCCTCGATATTCCAGTCTGGCCAGCCCATCGAGAAGAATCTCTTTTGCATCCTTTGTCCCAATATATCCTACAATGCCACACATCGTGTGCCTCCTCTATACATCCACTTTTCGATAAAGCGCACCCACCATAGCTAATGCCAGCGCATCTGCCACATCATCCGGGCTGGGAATCTCCGAAAGCCCAAGAATATATCCCACCGCACGTTGCATCTGAGCCTTGGTCGCCCGACCATGTCCACATACAAGCCTTTTCACACGAGAAGGAGAAACCTCCAGAAGCAGAAGCCCCTTCTGAGCAGCCAGAAGCATCACCACCCCTCTGGCCGCACTCACCACCATAGCTGTCGTAACATTTTTAGAAAAGATAAGTTCTTCTACTACGACTACATCAGGTGTATACTTTTCTACCAGAGCCCCCACATCCTCATAAAGCACTTTGAGTCTCTCAGGCGTAGAGCAGTTCTTATCGGTCCTCACAAGACCATATCCACAAACATGGTACCCAGAACCCACTGACTCTATCACACCATAGCCCAGCCGTTCAAGACCTGGATCAATCCCCATCACTCTCACGATTTTTCTCCAAAAAAGAGAAAGTTTATTATTGCCTCCACCACTTTTTCCTTTGACAAACGGGGAATAGAAAGCTGTTCTCCAGACGCCTTGTACACTATCACCTCATTTTCATCAGACCCCATAGGATGAAACTCTGAAGACACCATATTGAGAACAATAGCCTCCAGACCTTTTCTTTTCATTTTTTCCTTTGCATTATCCTCATGTCCCCTCATTTCAAGGGCAAAGCCAACAAGCCTCTTGTCAGGATAACGCTCGTGTATGGTGGCTAAGATATCCGGATTGGGAACAAGATCAAGAGAAAGATGCTTCTCTCTTCTAATTTTTTCAGAAGCCACATCTTTCACACGAAAATCAGCAGGAGCCGCCACCATAATAAGCATATCATAATCTTTTATCACCTCATTGATGATTTTTAGCATATCCTCTGTCATTTGCACTCGCCTAAAAGGAATATAGGACGGCAACGAAACCTCAGTTTTCCCAGCCACCAGCAACACATCCGCCCCCAGAGAGAAAAGTCGTTTAGCAAAGGCAATACCCATTTTGCCAGACGAAAAGTTTGAAATATAACGAACCGGATCTATAGGCTCTACTGTAGCACCGGTGCTCACCACCACACGAAGACCCTGAAGTGGTTTGCAGGGATCCTTATCCACCAACCCGATAATCACCTCCTCATCGGCAAGACGCCCACGCCCCGTATAACCACAGGCCAGCTCGCCTACCTCTGGCTCATACACCTCACAACCCACCTCTCGTAGTCTCTGGATATTTTGTTTTGTTAAAGGATTTTCGTACATTTTTACATTCATAGCCGGAAAAATAACCTTACGTTTCTCACAGGCAAGAAAGGTAGAAGTCAAAAGATTATCAGCCATACCACACGCCAACTTAGCCAAAGTATTGGCCGTCGCTGGAGCTACCACCATCACATCACACCAATCGGCCAACTCAATATGCGCCAAAGGTCGACGACTATCAAAATCCTCAACCCATACCGGTCTTTTAGAGAGCGTCTGCAAGAGAAAAGGAGAAACAAGTTTCACCGCTGCAGGAGTCATCACCACCTCAACCTCATGACCCCTCTGGACAAGTCTGCGAATCACCTGTGGAATCTTGTACGCGGCAATACCGCCTGTAATACCAAATAATATCTTCATAAACCCTATTCAAAAAGACGTGTTCGACTACGTTTTTTCCAGTGCAAAATAATATACTGCTTATTATTCTTCACAAGAATAGAATACAACTCCCCATCAGGCGCCACATAAAACCCAAAATTAGCATAGTAATCACTCAGAAGAGAAGCATACTGATAGGTATGCTGTTCCTTGAACATATCGTAGAAATGAAAACGAACCACCTTGTACTTCTCATCGTACCCATACAAGACAATGGTATCATCCCATGTCACCCCAAGCACATCCTCAAGCCGATTTTTTTCATCGAGAAGCTGACGACTCACCGTATTCTTGAGAATACTATACATCTCAAGAATATTCCGATACCCAACCAATTGATTTCCCCTTTCAGGATGACTCTTGAAAAGATAATTACCCGTAAAAAAGAGAAGCCTCTCATCATTTTTCAGATTCGCCACACCATAAAGCTCACTCTGATAAGTTTCTCCATCAATCTCATGCTTCTTGGCAAGATACTGAGAATCAAACTCAAAATTGAGCTCGCCGGACGAGGAATAGCGACGAACTTTCCAGAACAATTCTCCGTTTCTCTCTTCACGAAAATACACGTAGAGATTGCCAAAGAGATCAAGGTCTATAAAATCCGGTGCCGGCATAGGAGACGTATTGATACCTCCGATTCCAATAGCAAAAAGAAATCGTCCATTATACCCGAACTTGTAAATAGCATACTGATGCATCTCATTGGTAATTTCAGCCTCTTTCCACGTCCTATTTGTCTCAGGAAGAGAGACAAGGGCATACATATCCCCATACTTATTGACTACAACCTGAAAAACAGTATCAAACATATACCCTTCCCCTACCTGCGAGATCTCCATCTGAGTAATAGGTTTTCCAAACTGCCCGGGGGCATACACTACAATCTTCTTACGATACTTATCCGCAATGTACACCTTCTTTCCCAGTATCTGAATACCTGTTGGTACGTCCAGATAATCCTTGATCTCCACATCATCCACAATACCCTCATTGGTGAGAAGATCATAGTTAGATCCCACCTGGCCTTCTCCATTTCCTATCTGTGCTACAAGAAATACTTCCTTTCCCATCACCTGCGGTCTTCGTCCACAACCCGTGAGAAGAAGAAGAACTGTCATCCCCGCAAAAAGAATGGCTCCTCTAACAAACTTTCGCATAATATTCCTCACTCAAACCACGAAGAATCTGTACTCCCCTTTCCAGAACATCATCTCTAGTCGCAAAAGAAATACGAAAATGTGTATCACGCTCTGAAAACACATTGCCGGGAATAATAAGCACCTTCCTCGCAATGGCCATCTCCACAAATTCAGATGCCTTTCCATACTTCAACCCCGGAAACATGTAGAACGCCCCGCCCGGCTTCACAATATCAAAAGAATGCTTCAGCCCTTCATAGATAATATCTCTCTTGCGTTTATAAGCCTCAAAATAGGGAGTCATATCCAATTCAAGTGCACGTACTGCCGCATACTGAAAAGGAGCCGGAGCACATACAAAAGAGTACTGCTGAAGCTTTATCATGGTGGCTATGAGATCAGCCGGTCCTACAGCATATCCCAATCTCCAACCCGTCATCGCATACGTTTTGGAAAAACCTCCCAGGAGAAGAACCTTGTCATACAAACCAACAGGACTGGAAAACATCCCATCATAGACAAAGCCATCATAGATTTCATCTGAAATAAGAAGAATATCATGCCTCTTTGCCACCTCTACAATAGCCCTGATATCCTCTTCCGGATACACATACCCAGTAGGATTGGCCGGAGAATTAAGAATGATAGCCTTCGTACGAGATGTTATAGCCTTTGCAACTTCACCAACAGGGAGACGAAAATCCGGATAAGTCGAGAGTATTACCGCTTTACCATCAAGAAGATGGACAAGGTGTTTGTACATTACAAAATAGGGATCAAAAACGATAACCTCATCCCCGGGATCAAGAAGAGACAACAGAGCAAGCATCAAGCCCCCAGAAACCCCTGAAGTAATCATAACCTCTGATATACCGTATGACGTTCCCCGCGTTTTTTTCACTTCTTCCAGGACAGCATGACGAAGTTCATCAATTCCCTGTGTCACAGTATATCGGTTAAATCCCTTGCGAATAGCCTCAATAGCAGCCTCCTTTGCCTCTTCTGGAACATCAAAATCCGGTTGTCCAATACTGAAATTTAGAGGATTTTCAATTTTTGAAGCCAGTTCAAAAACCTTTCGAATACCAGAAGAATCAAGACGTTTGGATCGGTTAGAAATCATGATACCTTCTCCTTGGATATTTTTTTATCTTCTCTGTCCAGGAAGATAGAACCTCATATTGCATATAAAAACTTCGTCTATTGACAATCCAGCGAGCAGTAGAATCAAAGATATGTTCAACCACATGAAGACCATTTTCCCGGAGTGTAGCTCCTGTAGAGACAATATCCACAATACAATCAGAAAGACCTGTCACAGCAGCAAGCTCCACTGAACCATAGAGTTTCAAAATCTCCGTTTGAAGAGAAAGCCCATCAAAAAAACGCCTCGCTATATTTGGATATTTAGTAGCCACCCGAAGAAAACCTCTCCCAAAGAGTTCTTCACGAGAAAGAGTTTTCACTGTCGCCACCGCCATAGTACACCCACCAAATCCTAAATCCACCAGTTCAAGCACATCAGTCCCTTGTTCCATGAGATCATCCTTACCACAAATACCCACATCTGCCGTCCCGATTTCCACATAGGTAGGAACATCCCAGGCACGAACAAGAAGGACTCTCACCCCTTCTGCCACGTCAAAAATAAGCCGTCTTGAATCCCGATCGACAGGAATCTTCATAATACCCGTCTCAAGGAGAATCCTTTCCGCATCCTCTCCCAAACGACCCTTGGGCAAGGCAATAGTTATCACCTTTTTCTCCTTTTGAGATACTTTCTTTAATTATAGGAAAAAACTTATTTTTTTTCAATAAAAAGAAAAATTATCACACATACACGAAAACTTCCAAACCATAAAAAAGGACCTGTCTTTCAACAGGCCCTTCGCACCTTTCTTTAAGACTGGAGAAACTTATCAGCCTTACCGGCATGGAGACAGCTCATACACACCTTCATGCGAACCGTCTTTCCGTCAACCGAGACTTTCATCTCCTTAAGATTGGGCTCCCAGCGAGTTCGCGTTTTTTTATGCGAATGGGAGACATTATTGCCATACACAGGACCTTTGCCACAAATATCACACCGACGAGCCATTCTTTTCCTCCATTTCTCTAAAATACACCATATTATAATGCAAAAAGAAAAAAAAAGCAAGTTTTCAAAAAAAGACTCACAAGCCAGAGATACGATGGCCAACGGATAATATCTGTGCTGTTTGCATATCCCAGAGAAAAGCTAAAAACCATTATACCCTCTACAAGAATTGATTTTTTCCTCTCTTTCCCCTACAATATTAACCAAGGACATTTATGAATACACAATATCTCTCCTCCCCCTCCTGGCAAGATATTATCCTCCTTGCCACACAACAGGACAAAACCATAGCCGTTGCCGAATCCTGTACCGGTGGTGGTATAGGAAGTGCTCTCACTGATATTGCTGGTAGTTCCCGTGTTTTTTTGGGGGGAATCATAGCCTATGCGAATGAAATCAAAACCCGTCTTTTGGACGTATCACCTGAAACCCTCACCTCCTGCGGAGCAGTAAGCTTTGAAACCTGTGAAACTATGCTCAAAGGAATCCATAAACTGTTTTTGCCTTCCTATGCTATAGCTACGACTGGTATTGCCGGTCCAGAAGGAGGAACTATCGAAAAGCCAGTCGGCACTGTATTTATCGGAATCTCTACCCAAAAAGAGACCTCTCTTTTTCACTGCCTTTTTCATGGCGAAAGAGCTGATATACGGAGACAAAGCACCTCTTTTGTGGGCTGGCTCCTTGTCTCTTCTCTCACAGGAAACGATTCTTCCTTCCTCGATCCGTTCATTGTAGAACACAGAAGAAAAATATACCCGGAGGATATATGATACAAAAACTCTGGCTTTTTGGTCTTATCATAATAGCAGAGGCATTGATTATCGTTCTCTTGTGGCTTCTGGCCACTTCTCTTCCATTTTTTTATACTTTTGGTGTCATCTTCACCAGTCTTTTTTTTCTTCTCTGGTGGTACCGGAACAGCTGGAAAGAAAAGCAAAAAATCTATGATACCGAAACCCTCTCCAAACAAAGACGCGCCACCTTTCTTCTTGCAGCCAGAATCACGATTGGAATTCTTCTTGTTACCTATGTCGGCTTTCTCATTTCTGTAGGAATGGGATAATCACGTACGGAAGGCAGGCCTTGTCTTACGTCCTTCGAGAAGAATACGCTGAAGCTGGCTCATCATCTCTTCAAAAGAAACTTTCTCAAAAATACCCTGTCTAAGAAAGTTTTCAATAGACGAAATACGCAAAAGTGCTTCATCAATTTTTGGATCACTTCCTCTCACATATGCCCCTATACGGATAAGATCCTCGGCCTCACGATAGGTAGCAAGGAGTTCTTTGATCTTCCCTGCAAGAAGCTTATGTTCTTCGGAAGCAATATCCACCATCAGTCGACTCACACTGGCAAGAATATCTATAGCCGGATAATGATTTTTTTGTGCCAGCTGACGTGAAAGCACAATATGACCATCCAGAATTCCTCTCACCGTATCAGAAATCGGTTCATTCACATCATCACCTTCCACCAGAACGGTATAAAAAGCCGTAATAGACCCTCTTTCTGAGGTTCCTGTTCTCTCCAGAAGTTTTGGTAAAGTAGAAAAAACACTCGGTGTATATCCTTTGGTTGCCGGCACCTCTCCAACAGCAAGTCCCACCTCTCGCTGAGCCATGGCAAATCTTGTCACAGAGTCCATCATAAACATCACATCAAGACCCTGATCCCGAAAATACTCAGCTATTGCAGTGGCTACATACGCCCCCCGAATACGAAGCATAGGCGGTTCATCAGACGTCACAACAACCACCACCGATCGTTTCAGTCCATCCTCACCAAGATCTCTCTCAATAAACTCCCGAACTTCCCTTCCACGTTCACCGATCAGGGCTATCACATTCACATCAGCCAGGGTATTTCTAGCAATCATTCCAAGAAGGGTAGATTTTCCTACCCCACTACCAGAAAATATACCCATACGCTGACCTTTTCCTACCGTGAGAAGTCCATCAATCGCCCTCACTCCCGTGACCATAACCTCCTGAATACGAAGCCGCTCATAGGCACTCGGTGGATGACGATCCACAGGATACATCACAGGAGCCTGAATCACCCCTTTTCCATCGATTGGTTCTCCATCACCACCAAGGATTCTCCCCAGAACCTCCCTTCCTACGGTGACCTCAAGCTTACGACGAGTATTTACCACCCGCATCCCAGGAGAAATACCCCGAATTTCTCCAAGTGGCATAATAATCGTTCGTCTATCTCGAAAACCAGCAATCTCTGCTTTCACCCGATTTCCATCTCCTGTCTCAATCCAGCAAACATCTCCAATTGCCCCAAAAGGACCATTTGCCTCAATGGTAAGACCAACCACATTGACAACACGTCCAACTGTTTTGATAGGAACCATTCTCTCCATAGCCTGTTCATACTTGAAATAGATGTCCTGACTATGAAAAACAAAATCCTCTTCCAGAAGAGACTCAGGGAAAGAAATACTACTATAAACTGCTTTCATTGTAGCATAATCTCTTTTTCTTCTTTTGGTTCAGAAGAGGACTGTTCTGTACGAACAATCTCATCAACACCTTTGGTTTTCACACGAGCAGGAATATAAAATTCAATTTTATTTTCAAGTTCTTCAAGCTGAGTAGCAATAGTCGCATCTACCTCACCAATGTCTGTTTCAATAAGTACTCCACCCCTATCCACTGCTGGATTTTCAAAAAACTTCACCTCAGGCATACCCTCAATCATACGAATCAGTTCTTCTTTGTGTTGAACTGTGAAGTTATAATCCTCTGGATTGACATGTATATACACCCGCATAGCTCCACGAACAAGAGAAAGGGCTTCTTTGGCATTATTGAGAACCACGTTCTGTTCCTCCACCGTGAGCCTCTTCACTACCTTTTTCACCATAGTCACGATGAGATTCAAAATCTGCTGCTCACTATGAACCAGGATCTTCTCCCTTTCCTGAATAGTTGCATAGATAATTTGTTTAAGCCTCTCCACCATCGATTTCAGCTCTTCCCGACCTTCTACAAAACCTTCCTCATGCCCACGGGCAAAACCTTCCTTCTGAGCCTCCTGTCGAATACGCAAAGCCTCTTCTCTTGCCTCTGCCAGAATCTTTTCTGCCTCCCGTCTGGCTTCGGCAATAATATCATCTGCCTCTCGTCTTTTTTCTTCAATGATTTTTTCCTGATCCTCAAGAGACTTCTGCACACGATCAAAAGCGGATTTCTCAGCCTCTTTAACAATCCGCTCAGCCTCCATCTCTGCCTTTTCGACTATCTCTTCAGCCGCACGTTCACTTTTTTCTATTTTGGTATTGATTTCATTTTCAAGGGAACGAATTTCCTCTTTCAGGTTCTCAATACGCTGGAGAGATTCATCAATTTCTTGCTCTCTTGTTTTCTTGAAAACCCTTGGTGCCTCAAGAATATAACGATTCGTTTCAATTCGATACTGTCCTTCACGAAGTACACGGAGTCTGTACTCAAGAGAGGAATCCTTCATAGTATCTCCTTTCCCTTAGACGATGATCTCGTCTTCGGCATTTCTGGAGAGCACCACCTCACCCTGCTCTTCAAGTTTGCGAATAATATTCACAATCTTTTGCTGGGCTTCTTCTACATCCTTCAAACGGATAGGCCCCATATACTCCATATCCTCTTTGAGCATTTGTGCGGCTCTCTTAGACATATTTCGGAAAACTTTGTCCTGAACTTCAGCATCCACTGCCTTAAGAGCCTTGGCAAGGTCCTGGTTTTCCACATGCCGAAGTACCTTCTGAATAGAACGGTCATCCAGTGTCACAATATCCTCAAAGACAAACATCTTCTTTTTGATTTCCTCAGCAAGATCGGGATCATCTTCTTCAAGAGCCTCAATAATATTGCGTTCCGTCGTTCTATCAGAACTATTGAGAATGGCTACAACCGCATCAATACCCCCAGCCTGAGTAAAGTCTTCGCTCGCCAGTGTAGAAAGTCTCCGCTCCAGAACTCGTTCAACCTCACGAAGGATTTCAGGTGATGTTCTATCCATGGTAGCAATACGTTTGGCTACATCAGCCTGAATCTCATGAGGAAGGGCACTGAGAATACTGGCTGCCTTTTGCGGATCAAGATAAGAAAGAATAAGGGCAATCGTCTGGGGATGTTCGTTCTGAATAAAGTTAATAAGATGGGCTGGATCCGCACGTCTGATGAAATCAAATGGCTTGGTCTGCAAAGAAGAAGTGAGACGATTGATGATATCCACCGCTTTCTGAGTACCAAGAGCACGTTCCAGAACCTCACGGGCATAATCGACACCACCATTGATGATGAAATCCTGAGCCATCATGAGTTCCTGAAACTCCATAAGAACCGCATCCCTATCCTCAGGATCCACTTTGTCTATACGCGCAATCTCAAAAGTGAGTTCCTCAACCTCGTCCTCTTTGAGATGTTTGAAAATCTCAGCAGAAACCTCAGGACCAATCGATACAAGAAAAATAGCTGCCTTCTCTCTACCGGTAAGGGGTTTTTTCTTGTCCCGCTTTCCTGGTGTGGATGCTTTTCCACCTGTGGTAGTAGGTTTCTTTACCTCATCTTTCTTTGTAGCCAGTGTCTTTTCCTCTGCCATAATCCCCTCCCTTCCCTCTCTATTCCTCAGCAAGCCATGTACGGATCAAACGAGCTACATCTTCAGGTCGCTCACGAGCTACATTAATTGCATTCTCAAGGAGTTCCATACGAGCCTTCTCTTCAATAGAAAGCTCCACCGTTGCTGCTTCCTCTTCGGCAGCACGCAAGGCAGCCTCACGCATGGCCTGCTGTTGACGGGCAAGTTCTTCCTCTCTGAGACGGCGACGTCTCTCGAGTTCTCTGGCAATAGCCCGGTAGATAAGCGTCCCAATAAACAAGACAAAGAGAACAATGATAGAAGCAATCAATGTTCTCCGCAGACGAATACGATTACGAATCTTGGCATCTTCAGCCTCAAATTCTTTGGTATGATCAAAAGGAATATGACGAACTACCACCTCATCCCGACGACGTGTATCATAACCCACCGCTGCCTTGACCCATGCCTCATAACTACGGATCTCCTCATCAGAAACAGGAATATACTCACGGGCAATTCTTCCACCATTGGTGATCACCTCATCACCAGCATCCGTACGGATAATACGCCAAACGCCATCAATAGCCACAGCCACTGAAATACGCTTGATCTCATAGGGGGCTTTTTCTTCTTGAACATTTTCTTTGCTGTTCTGATAATTGACAATATTCTCGTTTTTCTGATAATGAGTAAAACGATCAATCTTATCCTTCAAACCAGGGGGAACATTATTTTCCACACCAGCTGGACCTTCTGGAATATAGGCCGGCCCCTTGAAATCTTCTGTGGTCTTCTTCTCACTAATAGGGACATTCACCATCACCTCAGACTCATCATAAGGGGTTTCAGGATTGTCTGGCCTCACCTCAATCGGAATAATCTTCTCTGCCTGCTTTTTCATCTTTGTCCAATCAAACTCGATATCTGCATTGATGAGAAGTCTTTCTTCAGGAATGGAACGTTTAAGAGCATTCAAGACGCGAGCCACAAGAAGAGCTCTTTCTCTTTCTTTAATCTTCATCTGTTCACGAGCAAGCCTCACACTATCCGAGAGATCATTGGGAACCAACAAATCAGAAAGCACATTTCCGCGATTGTCCACTACCACAATATTTTCTGGGCGCAAACCAGGAATACCTTTTGCAATCAACTGCACAATACCATTGACCTTGGCCTTGTTCTCAGCAATATCAGAATAAGCCGCAGGGGTAATAGTAACCGAAGCCGTCACGGGGACATCATTTTCCGTATACAGGGTCTCTTTAGGAAACGAAATTTGAATACTCACATCCTCAATATCAGCCAGCGTCTTGAGATGCTTCACCATCTCTCCGATAAGAGCACGCTGAAGATTCACATTTCTTTCAAAATCTGTGGTTGTAAAGCTCTGCACATCAAAGAGTTCCCATCCCTTCACATTCTGGGGTATAATACCCTCCTGACCAAGTCGCATACGAAGGGTACGACTCTCTTTCTCATCGGCCACAAGAATGTATTTGTCGTCTTTGGTCTCAAACTTCACGTTCCACTCGGCAAGCTTCTTGGTAACACGAGCATAATCCTCCGGAGAAAGGGGTGCCTTATAGAGAAGAGAATAGGTAGAATGCACAGAAAAAGAAGAAACAGCAATCAGCCCCCCCACAATACCCACTACCACAGCTCCCACAAGAATTTTCTGGATCATGGTGAGTTTTTTGAAGATTTCAACAAGTTTTTTGAAAATCTCGGCAAAATTTGGCATCTTCCCCTCCCCGCTCTACTAAACTTTTCTCTTACCTCATGGTAATAAGGTCATTATAAGCTCGAATAGCCTTGTCTATAATCGTTTTCATAAAGGTAATCCCAAGCCTGGCCTTTTCTGAGGCTATCATCACCTCGTGGATATCCACTTCTTCCGGCGAAACAGCCATCTTTTCTTCAAGCTCATCTGCATTCTGCTGAAGGGCGTTCACATTCTCTACCGCATTGAAAAGAACCTGAGCAAAAGGGGCTACTGGATCATCGCTAGACTGAGTGATACGACCGCGATCATCAAAGTGCTGCTTACTCGTACGAACCATGCTTACCTGATTACCTGCCACATCTAACCTCGAATAGATTTGCATAGAAACCTCCTCCAGCAGTAGTAGAGAAAAAACTACTACTATTCTATTATGACATAAATTTTAGATTTTGCAAGTATTTTTAGCCTTTTTTTGAAAAATTTTTTCTTTTTTCATGCGATCATCCCTTCTCTCATAGAAAAAAGCTTCTCATTGCCCTATCCCCCTACTATTTTCCAAGAGACAGGGCTTTCTCAAACATCTGACGGGCAGAATTGATCATCGTCACATTCGCCTCATAACTTCGGTTTGCCGATATCATGTCCACCATTTCTTCCACAATGTTGACATTTGGGTACATAACATACCCTTTCCATTTTCCGGACTTAATGGCATCAGGATGAGTAGGATCATACACCATGCGAGGTGGTTTTTCGTCTTTTTCAATTTTGAGTACTCTCACGCCCTGTCCAGGTCCTGGCTCTAAAGCATCAGGCAAGAGATGAGATTTAAACG
>JBKBIS010000130.1:0-5029 GCA_046294145.1 Brevinematales bacterium
GTCCCCGTGTATAACTATCCTTGGCTTCAAGGGCTGTGGTCAAAGCACGAATGGTATCAAAATAATTATGTTCCAATCGTTCATAATATACCTTGCTAGCAAGAACCGTCACCACAATCTGAGAAAGAATCCGTCCCAAATAGAGATGATCAGATGAAAAGACACCATATTCTCCATTATAACGAGCAAAGGAAAGCACTCCCCATCGTTTCTCATCCTGAATAAGTGGGAGTACCAGAATCGCCCCATGCAAAAACTTTTCTTGAACTTGTCTCTCTACAAGAAAAGGCTGATGAGCCACATCATTGACGAGAAGTGGCTTCTTTTTATCCAGAACAAAACCAGAAATTCCTTGTTCCATAGAGAGTTCAGAAAGTACTTCCACCCCATACTTGGCTACAGGAACAAGCACACCACGGAACTCATCATAACGATAAAATACACCAGCAGAAAGAGGCAGAAGAGATGAAAGAAGTTCAAAAAAACGCTGATAAATCTCCTCAGGCGTAGTACAAGAAGAAAGCTCCTTGGTAAAATAATTAAGTCCCAACATTTCCTGAAGCCTTTTTTCCATCAAGAGAGCTGTATACACATATTGTCGCAAGCTTTCCTGAAGAAACCGATAGAATTGTTTCTCTTCAGAAGAAAGTCCATAATCTCCCATGATAGCCACAAAACCCAGAAGCCTGTACTGAAATACCAAAGGCAGAAGAAAACAAATTCTCTCAACATCAAAAAAAAGCTTCAGTTCCGGAGCTTCTTCAAAAAAAGCCTTTACCCTTGTCTCCCGGGTAGAGACCAATCGATTCTCAAGTACCATATACGTAATAAGAGGATTTTCTCTTGAAATAACCATCACATCCTCTCGCTCCCAATTTTTATATACCTCGAGATGATCCACCCAGAGAAAAACCTGAGATTCTCTTCCCATTTTTTCTTTTATTAACTGACGCGTTAATTGAGAGAGATGAAGAATATCCCGAAACTCTCCCAAAGAATCAAGCCCATACATCTCCCCGAGCATCATCTGCGAGAGATATCTGCGATTAGCCATCAATCCCCCTATCGTTCTATCACGTCTGTTCTATCCTGTCCTACTGAAATATAAGAAATCTTCCGCCCCAATTGCATCTCAAGAAACTCTACATATTGCTGGGCTTCTGGTGGAAGCTGAAAATATCGCTTCACTCCAGCCGTCCTCCCCTTCCAGCCAGGAAGTGTGACATATATAGGCGTACATCGCTCTAGTTCTTCCCAGCTTTCCGGTGGATAATCAATACGCTCCCTATGACCATTTCTCTCTATTTCATATCCAACTGCCACCTTGATTTCATCCAATCCATCAAGAACATCTAACTTGGTAAGAAAAACTTCACTCACCCCGTTCACCCCTATAGCATATCGTGTAATCACCACATCAAACCATCCACACCTTCTGGGACGGCCGGTGGTAGAACCGTATTCTCTCCCCTGTTGTCGAAGAAACTCCCCCAGGCTATCTTTTAACTCCGTAGGGAAAGGCCCCTCTCCCACCCTCGTACAGTACGCTTTCGTAATACCCACCACATTGGCTACATCCACAAGCCCAAGACCACTGCCCACTAAAGCATATGGTGCTACCGTATTGGAAGAAGTTACAAATGGATAGGTACCAAAATCTACATCCAGAAGGGTTCCCTGAGCCCCTTCAAAAAGGATATTTCGCCTTTGTATGGCTGCTTTATGAAGAAGACGTTCTGTATCTGTTACATAAGGAGCCAATCTCTCTCTATAACGAAGCATTTCCTCAAGAATCTCCTCAATGGTCATTGGCACGTCCATACCATAGTACTTTTGAAGAAGAAACGCCTTCACCTCATAAGCCTTTTCCAGGCGTGATGTCAACTCTCCCTCAGAGAGAAAAAGATCACCCAACCTGATACCAAGCCTTTCCACCTTATCTGCATAGGCTGGTCCAATACCCCGAAGAGTAGTTCCTATAGGATTTCTGGCTCTTTTTTCCTTAGCCGCATCAAGCCACCTGTGATAAGGAAGAACCAGATGGGCTTTATTAGAAATCCAAAGTCTCCCTTCAAAAGAGACCTCCTGAGCAAGGCTCTCCATCTCTTCCAGAAGACATACTGGATCAAGTACTACTCCATTTCCAATCACCACCTGGGTTCTCTCATGAAGAATACCAGAAGGGATCAAATGAAAGACAAACTTCTTTTCACCCACGTAAACGGTATGTCCAGCATTGGCACCACCCTGAAAGCGTACAACATAATCAAAATGGTGTGAAAAATAATCTATAACCTTTGCCTTGCCCTCATCCCCCCATTGAGTTCCCAGAACCACATAGATCATATAGTACTCCTCTTCATCATATTAACGGAATGTATAACTCAAATCTAAAGCAAAGCCGACAGCAGAAAAGTTTTTTCCAAAAGCCTTATAAAGGCCATCATACCGCCCTCCATGACAGATAACATAACCACTCTTCATACTATAGGCTTCCACCAACAACGAACTATAATACCCTAAATCCTTCACCATACCAAAATCAAGAAGGATTTTTCCCTGTTCCAGAGAAGAAAGAGTTTCTACAAGAGAAACAAGATCAGTATATACCATCTCTCCTTCCCTTCCAAAATTAGCAAATAATTTCTGATTTTCAAACAGATTTTCAAAGGGAAACACAAGATCCATCAAACCAAGAAGTTTTTGCTTTTGTTCTTCGTCTCCTTTCACCTCATGAATAATACTCACCAGAGAAGGTCTATCCTTGAGATGAAAACAACGATGAATAGCTTTCCTCTCAACATCAGAAATATCAAGACTCTCTATACAGGACTTATACAACCGAATATCTCCAATTACCAAACGATACTCTTTATCCAACATGGGCATAAGTTCTCGAAGAAGAGAGACCATCTCAACATTCGTATCCAAAGCATGCCCCCCCACAATCTCTATTCCCAATTGTCTAATCTGTCTTGGTTTTCCCTGATGAAAAGGCTGCTCACGAAACACATCACCATAGTAATACAAACGCAAAGGCAAATCCTTCTCCTCATACCTCTGAGCCACCAGCCGGGCAATAGGAGCCGTCATATCATAACGAAGAGCCAGAAGAGAGCCATCCTTATCCTTGAAAGCGAAGCTTCTCCTGGAAATATCAATCGATCCCCCCCTGGCATAGGTATCATAAAACTCAAAAAGCGGCGGGAAAACCCTCCTGTATCCCTTTTGAGAAACCTTTTTACACAGTGCTTCTCCCAGGCGAAGGGCTTCATTTCCCTCTTCTAAAAAAAATACCCCATCAGGAAGACCTATAGAATATCCCTCCTCTTCAGCCATAAGCATAGTCAAATAATTTCTAACGTCTTGCATACCACAGCCCTCCTCCTAACATAACCACCATCACAAAGAAAACCAGATAAGGAAACAGAAAGCCCACTCTCACGTACACCGTCTGCAAAGAAGCCGGTGGAATCTCTATCTCTCCCACATAATAGCCTGCCTGGTAATCTCCAATATTTCCCTCCCATCGGCCATTGATATGAATAATACCCGTTACCCCTGTATTCGAAGCGCGAGCAATAGGACGACGAACACTCACCGCCGTCAAAAGAGAACCGGCAAAATGCTGCCAGTGAGCAGGATTGAGTCCTAATTGATATGCCCAACCATCATTTGTAGTATTGACAAAAAACTGAGCCCCAAGCTTCACGAAGAAACGAGCCAGAAATCCAAAAACATCTTCATAACAAATAAGTACTCTGAAAAGGCCCTTTCGACTTCTCATAAGAGTTCTCTCATGAGAAGGAGTAAATGCACCAGCCCCTTCAGCTTCCATAAGCTTCTTCACAAAAGGTATTTTATCGTAACCTTTCATCCATTCACCAAAAGGAGCAAGATGAATTTTGCTATTTCGTGGCTGATAAGTCGGTCTTTCTGGATCCACGAGATCCGCTGAATTAAAATCTTCACCATCCTCCATTGTAGGACTCGTAATAAGCATGGGAACTTTCATTTCATAGGGCCAAGAAAGCACTCTCAAGTTCACCTGATTATACCAGGTATTGGATGGTTTTGTCTGAAGGTAATACCATATATAATGGCGGATCATAGTTTCAGACCAGATGATCATATCCGGTTTCAAGACAGCAGCTTCTGCATTAAGCCGCCACATGAGAGCCACATAATCATACAAATTTTCCCACCACGGTTCACGACTTCCAATATTCGGCTGAATAAGCCCGACCCTCTCATGAGGAAGAGTTTTTACATATCGATCATAGTGAGAGAGCTGAAAGGTGCCATATCCACCAACAAAAAAGACTATTCCCACGAGTAGTCCTGGAAAAAAAGGCTTTTTTTTTACAAAACTCAGCCACTCTCTTTTCTCAAGAGCAAAAAGAAGCCACTCTACAAGAAGACTATTCACTAACATCACAAGAAAACTAATGCCATACACACCCCAGATATCCGCTGATTGTACCACCAGTGGTATATGCCACTGCGTATGCCCCAGTAAATTCCAGGGAAAACCATGAAACCCTACAGAACGAAAAAGCTCAAAACCCACCCAGATAACGGGAGTGCTCAACCAGCGCCATCGTGGATATTTTTTCCCCATCCAACCAATAAGAAAAAATACCACCATAAAAATACAAGCATAAAGAAAAGGGACTACGATAATTGCCGGCGCCCAAAAACCAGAAAGCCAAAAAAAATTAGCTATAAGAAAAAGGAGACTGTATCCAAAAGCATACCCCATTTGAGAAATACCCCGAGTATAGAGAAGAGACAAAACAGGAACAAAAACAAAACAGGCTACATACCCCATACGAAATGGAGGAAAACACAAAGCATAGACAATTGCCCAGGTAGCCCATACCAGATGAAACAGAAACCTCTTTTGCGAAAACACCTACTTCTACCTATTTTATTCTCATAAATATTATTATAAAGAGAAAAGAGTTTTTTTACAATACTTTCAGAAAAGTTCTTTCTACCCCAAAAAAATACTACCCCTTACGATAGG
>JBKBIS010000131.1:0-5025 GCA_046294145.1 Brevinematales bacterium
TATGGAGATAAATACCATCCCAATCCGGGAAAGCCCCCCACAAGGCAAGCCAGATAGGAGCCTCAAAGCCATATTCATTCGGATCAGGGACATTGTATTCACTCACCGTAAAAGGCTTGCCTGCCACACGCCAGTAAGCCACATACGATAGAGGGCCCAACGCTGCATCCATGAGCTGGCTGGTATTGTCTATTCTCCAATCAGTAAAAGACCATACCCCACCCAAAAACTCTGGATGCTGCCAGTAGGCATGTACATCCACAAAATCAGAAAGTTGCCCCTCACGCAAAAGCCCTGCAATCCCTCCATACGTTACCTGCGTATGGGTGATAGGCTTCACACATCCCATGGCTCGAATATGATTTCGCAGAGCCTTCACCACTTCCTGTTCTCTTCTCAAAAGAAAGCTACGGAAATCTCCCACTACCTGCTTCCCCACAATACCCTCCCACGGCAAAGGCATACGATTCTTTTGCCAGAGTCCCTCATGCACTCCTGTTTCATTGATCTGTCGAAGAACAAAGTTTCGTATTTCTACCCTCCCTCTCTTCCCTATCTCCGTATAGAAATTGATCCTCGCCATTGAATCATCCACAAGAGGCATCAAACGAAAGTTATACCTCTGCCAGCCAGAAGAAAGACTGATATTCGTATAAAATCCCAATCCCTCCCAAGGATCGTGATCCTGCATGAGATAGATAAAAAATGGAAGAGATGTATCGCTCTTGGCCTCAAATACCATCTCATACAGGCCTCCCCCTACTACAGGAAATCCTCCACACATAAATTGATTGTGCCATTCTTCTTTTCCAGACTTTTCTACCCGCCAGACAAGCGTATCACCCTCCCAATCAAAACGAGAGACTGCCCCTTCCTTTTCATAAGCTTCCCAACGCCAGTAAAAGCGCTGTTTTCTATTCGTTTGAGAAATGAAAAGAGGACTTCCGGTCACAATAACATTCGACTTTTGCCACTCTGCAAAACTCCCATATTTTTTCTTGAGAAAATCAGTCCACTTCACCCTGAGAATGTCCTGATAATACGATGATAAACGGGAAAGTTCCTGAAAATGAATCCCCGTGAGAGCATTTTCATTATTCACCTCTATCACAGCCACAACGGGATCCACCGTATAGGGCATCCCCGTATAGGGATTGGTATGACCAAGAAGAGCTGTAGCATACCTCCTCTGAGACTCAACAAGATGGTCATCAATATACCCCACAATCTTCCCCAGTGCAAACACCTCCCTATCCTGAGAAGGTATTTCAGGGAAAACCCTTCCCACATGAAGATTCATATTCACATAGATTCCCTCTTTTTTCAAACAAAAAACAAAATAATCCAGTCTATCAAGGGCATTCGTATCAAGTTCCTCTTTTTCCGGAGACACCAGAAGGGAACCATCTCCCCAGCTATGCTCCATAAAATGCAGACGAACAATATTTATCCCAAGAAGACGAAGGGAACGCGCAATCCGAGGAGCATCCTGTTTGAGAGGAAAATTTTTGTCCCCTGTGATATTAAACCCAAAAAAACGAAGTCTTTTTCCCCCCGCATAAAAATGCCCATTTGAGACAATCACAGGCAAAACCTCACCTACAGAAAAAATTCCCCACTGAGGATCCTCAAGATTCATAAAATCCACGAACCATGGTACCGAGAACGCATAGAGGCAAACCTTACACCACAAAAAAATCCACACAATATTTCTCATGGTTTTATTCTCTCTTTTAATTCCAGTGTCTTCTGATCAAGAACCATAATCTCCCTGGTTGGACTGTTCACAAAAAGTTCATCCCCAAAGAAACTGATAAAGGTATTCGGATCAACTGGCTCCTTTGACTGTGCCTGTTTCTTGAACAAAAGATCAAATCTCGCAAGATAATATCTATCCTTTTCAGGAACAAGAACATAGATAGATTCACCTCTTACCTCAACAAAACTTCTCCAGAAAATCGTGTCCATTCCCTTATAACGAACTCCCAGATTGGTTTCGTTGAGCATCACAAGAACATAATTCTCCGGCCTTGGACCCTCATACCCAACCAGAACCTGCCGGTTATCTGAACGTGTGGCACGCATACCTTCCCCCGCTAAAGGTTCAAACCCTATCACCACAATACCCTCAGGAGAAAAATCAAACTTGTGTCCTCCTATACTCGTATAGGACGATTTTTGAAGTATTTTCCGGTTTATCGGATCAATCATGAGCATCTCATTTGAATAATGACCATCTGTATAGTAGCCATTTATCTTGAGATAATAAAGCTTGCCTCCCTTGATATCTGGCGGCAAACCCTCACGAAGGGTTTCTTCTTGTTTGATGAGATTTGTCTCCTTTTGAGCAAGCTCCTGTCCCTTCTTTTCTAATTCCTGAGAAGTGAGAGTAGATGTCTGCTTTTTCTCATCCTGAGAAATCTTTTTTTCTTCTGTCGCTATCTGTTGCTTTGCTTGTTCTACCTTTTGTTCAGCTTGGGCAATCTTTTGTTCCTTTTCAGCAACAGCTGTTTCTTTTTTGGTCACTTCCTGTTTCTGCTCCTCTACCTGTTGTTTTTGCTGTTTCACCTCTTCTTCTTTTTTTGCAACTTCTGCTTTAGCTTTTTCCTTTTCAGGTCCAGGAGAAAGATTGGCCACCTCTTGTTTTTTCTGGGCTACTTCTTTTTCCTTCTGTTGAATTTCTGCTTCTTTTTTCGTTATCTCTTCTTTTTTCTTTGCTATCTCTTTTTTCTCTTCTGAAACCTCTTTTTTGGCCTCTTGAATTATTTTTTCCTCCTCTTTCACCTGCTGTTTCTGGATTTCAACAAGTTGTTCTCTTTCTTCAATTCCTTTGTCCGGTCGCTGACGAAGGGATTCTATTGTCTTCTCGTCTCCTAAAGCCAGAGTGTCAAGTCGAATAGACTGATTAAGAGGATTCTGAGAAAGGGGTATAACAATTTGGGTTTTGCCAGGCCAATCTGTATATCGACGTGCAAGCCCAACTTTCTGTCTGGACAAAAAACCCATCACCACCAATTTGTATCGACTCTGAAAAAATGTCCAATCCCCTCTGTGAACCGCATTATAATACACAATAAACCAGGCAATGGCCTCATTTTCCTGACTCTCATAAGAAAATGTTCTGGCTAAATAAAAAGAGAGAAGGGCTTGAATATATCGTACATGAAAAATTCTTGCATTGGTATGAATTTCCACTATATCGGCATCAAAACCATTGGTCTGTCTTTCATCCACAGCCCGAAGAATACTATACTTCATATCCGGATAAAACACCTGACGATTGGTCTGCCTGAGAAGTGCCAGCGTCTCTCCAATCACCCGAAGATCATCCATACCCTGGGGACGACTATAAGGCCCTGTATAATTCACAAAATCCACACGACGAGCATTGTCTGCCAGCTCCTTTTTGTCTACCTCAAGACCAGATCCCTCCCCTGCACACCACAAAAAAAAGATCATACTGAAAAAAAACTTTTTCATCCTCTTGCCTCCTCTTTATCTTCTTCACTATGCGGAAACCGCAAAACAATCTTGATACCATCTCCTCGCTCTATCTCCTGCGTACCAGAGAGTTCATCAACCACCATGAGCATCACCTGAGATCCAAAACCACTACTCTCTGTCTCTATCTTTACCATGGTTTTTTCTCCTTGCTCTCTCCCTCCATCAGCATAGACCAGTTCCACCATCCCATCCTTCTCGCGTAAATCAAGCGAAAGCCAACCCTCTCTTTTTTCCCCAAAGGCATACTTGACGGCATTGGTAAGCACCTCGGTAACCCATAGTCCTATCAAATGAGCCCTCTGAGCAGACACCGTAACAGGTTCCAACTCAAGACGGATTTTGACATTCTCAAAAATCTGACAAAAACTTTTTTTGAAACCTTCAAGAACACTGGAAAGATAGAAAGAAAGATCAATTACCTTGCTTTCCCCTTTGTAATAGAGAATCTCATATACCCTGGCCATAGCCACGACCTGCTCACGAAGTTTTAAGAGCACCTCATAGACATCGCCACTATAATCCAGAGCCACCAATCCAATAAGCCCGGCAATAGAAGAGAAGGTATTTTTTGCTCTGTGTTGAAGCTCCCGAAAAAGAAACTGCTTCCTTTCCAGCGCATCTTCAAGCATCTTCTGTTGTTTTCGAAGAATCGTAATATCAAGAAAAATAGTAGCAAAGCCATCTCCCCAAGGAATAGCCGATATCCAGAAGTACCGATTCATCGGAGCATAGTAGGTCTCAAAGGTTTCCGCCTTTTTAGTCTCATAGACCCGTTTGTAAATATCAAAATAAGGAGGCGGATTAGTACCATAGACGCGAGTGGCTGGCATTCCCACACTTGTTTCTATGTCAAGGTCCGTGTACCGGGCAAAGGCATCGTTAGCAGCCACAATACGATAATCCACTATCTCTTGCTGTTCATTTCGTATCCACTCATGGAGAACAACACCCTCCTGCATATGAATGAAAAGATCCTGGAACCTCTGGTACATCTCCTGTTCTTTCTCTCGATGGAGTACCTCTGCCGTCACATTCTCATGGGATAAAATCACCCATCTTTTCCCTTCATGGGTAAAACCACTGATATGAACATGAAAATACCGCCTCTCCGTGGGGGAATGACAGGGATACTCGACAAACGTATGAATATTTTCTCCCGCCAGTACCCTCTGAAGAGCCTCAAGTACCTCTCTCGCACTCTTATCCATCGGTGCAGCTGATTGCGTTATCTCAATATAATTGGCACCTATTTCATCACTATCAAGACCATTTTCCCTTGCAAAGCATCGCCAGGCTTCATTGACCAATCGTATCACACCCTTTTCATCTAGAATGGCTATCTGAAATGGCAAGGCATCAATGATGTTCTGCAGAAAAGAAAGTGAGATTATACCACTCCCATCCAGAACCATAAAGAAAACCTCCTCTCCCCCCTCTCTTATTATTATTGTAAGCCAGCATGAAAAAAAGTCAATAATTTCCTCAGGACAGGGAATCTTTTTGGTATCAAAAAACAAACAG
>JBKBIS010000132.1:0-4886 GCA_046294145.1 Brevinematales bacterium
GGTCTTGCAGAAATGACCAGTATTGGACTACCTGTGCCGGCTGGTTTTACGATTACCACTGAGGTTTGTGAACTGTATTATAAGAATAACAAACAGTATCCCGATGGTCTCAAGGAAGAGGTGGAAGAACATCTCAAACGTCTGGAAAATTTAGTGGGCAAAAAATTGGGAGATCCGGAGGACCCTCTTCTTGTTTCTGTGCGATCAGGGGCTCCTATTTCTATGCCGGGTATGATGGAGACTATTCTCAATCTGGGTTTAAATGACAAATCAGTCGAAGGGCTTGCCAGAAAGACAGGCAATCGTCGATTTGCTCTTGATGCTTACCGGAGGTTTATCATGATGTATGGATCTATTGCCATGGGTGTGCCAAGGGAGGAGTTTGACGAGGCTTTTGATCATATCAAGGAGGCCAAAACCCGGAAACGATTGGGCATTCCTCGTGGTCAAAAGGTCCAGGATACCGATGTGAATGAAGAGGAACTTGAGGAACTTATCAAAGAGTTTAAGGAAATTTACAAACACCATGTGAAAAAAGAGTTTCCACAGGATCCCCATGAACAGCTTTGGGGGGCTATCCGGGCAGTGTTTGATTCCTGGATGGCAGACAAGGCTGTTACCTACCGCAAGGTAGAAAAGATCACCGGTATTAGAGGAACGGCTGTGAATGTGGTGCAGATGGTTTTTGGAAACAAGGGAGATACCAGTGGAACAGGGGTTTGTTTTACACGAGATCCGAGTAGTGGGGAAAATGTTTTCTATGGGGATTTCTTGCCCAATGCTCAGGGAGAGGATGTCGTAGCCGGTATCCGCACACCTCTCAAACTTTCTGAATTTGAAAGAACTATGCCAGAGGCTTATAAACAACTTGTGGAGGTTCGCAAAATTCTTGAGACGCATTACAAGGATATGCAGGACCTTGAGTTTACCGTCGAAGAGGGTAAGCTTTACATGCTTCAGTGTCGAAGTGGAAAGCGTACGCCTATGGCTGCTTTCAAGATTGCTGTGGATATGGTAAATGAGGGTCTGATCACCAGAGAGGAAGCTATCATGCGTATTCGTCCCCAGGATATTGAAGGACTTTTCTATCCTATTATTGATCCTTCTCAGAAGGAAGAACTCAAGAAAAACTTTATTGTCCAGGGTATTGATGCAGTTCCCGGTGCGGCTACGGGACGTGTGGTCTTTACTGCCAAAGAAGCAGAAGAATGGGCAGCGAAAGGAGAAAAGGTCATTCTTGTTCGTCGGGAAACAAGTCCTGAGGATGTGGGTGGTATGCATGCTGCACAGGGTATTCTCACCTCTACAGGAGGAAAAACCTCTCATGCTGCTGTCGTGGCCCGGGGGTGGGGAAAATGTTGTATTGTGGGATGTGAAAAGATGGAGATAGATTACAACAAAGAGGAATTTCGTGTGGGGGATATTGTGGTGAAAAAGGGTGATGAGATTACCCTGAACGGAAGTACAGGAGAGGTTTTCAAGGGAGCTATGAAGCTTATCAAACCTACTCCTCCGGAACAGTATTATACATTGATGAAATGGGCAGATGAAATTCGCAGGCTTCGTGTCAGGACCAATGCAGATACGCCTTATGATGCCCAGAATGCTATCGAGATGGGAGCAGAGGGGATTGGTCTTTGTCGAACTGAACATATGTTCTTTGATACCGAGGAACGCCGTCTGGCCATTCAAAGTATGATTATTGCGGATACCTATGAGCAAAGAGTGAAGGCTCTTGAGAAGCTTCTTCCCTTCCAGCGCAATGACTTTATCGGAATTTTCAAGGCCATGGATGGCAAACCTGTGACTATTCGTTTGATTGACCCACCTCTTCATGAGTTTGTACCTCACGGATGGAATGGGCAGGAGGTGCTTGCTCAAAAGCTCAAGGTTCCTGTTGATAAGATTCGCCAGAGAGTGGCTCAACTGGAAGAGGCTAACCCGATGCTTGGTCATCGTGGATGTCGATTGGCTATTACCTATCCTGAGATTCAGGATATGCAGGTGAGGGCCATCATGGAGGCAGCCTGTGAATGTACTAAGCAGGGCATCAAGGTTTTCCCTGAGATTATGGTGCCCCTTGTGATGGACAAGAAAGAGTTTGAAATTCTTGAGAAACGTATTCGTGAGGTAGCTGACAAGGTGCTTGAAGAAAACAAAATGAAGATAGAATACAAGGTCGGAACTATGATTGAGGTGCCAAGAGCGGCTCTTCTTGCAGATAAGATTGCTGAAAGAGCAGAATTTTTCTCTTTTGGTACCAATGACCTGACGCAGATGACCATGGGGCTCTCTCGTGATGATGCCGGTCGATTTCTGCCAGACTATGTGGATGAGAAGAAAACAGGTATCTTCAAGGCTGATCCATTCCAGTCTCTTGATCAGGAGGGAGTGGGTATGCTGGTGAAGTTGGCTATTGAAAAGGGGAGATCAACAAGACCTCATCTCAAGATAGGTATCTGTGGAGAACATGGCGGTGATGCGGCTTCAGTGAAGTTCTGTCATCGGGTAGGTATGGACTATGTTTCCTGTTCACCTTTCAGAGTACCGATTGCTCGTCTTGCTGCAGCCCAGGCTGTGGTAGAAGAGAAGATGGGCAAGTAGTTTGGTAAGTGTGTGAGATTTTGGGGCTGTCTCAGGAGGTGAGGCAGTCCCTTTTTTTGGTTTTGGGGGTGGGGTATTGTTTGACTTTTTTGGGGAAGTATGATATGGTGATGAAAAAGAGGGAAAAATTTCATCTTCTAGGGTTATGGGTCGTATAATTTGACAGGAGGTAGCCCATGAAAAAAGTTTTCTGGTGTCTGACTGTTATGGGTGTGTTTTTTTGTATGGTTGGTTGTAATGTCTTCAGTGTGTTCAATACAACTGATGTTTCAAAAGAAACCAATGTGGATTATCTTTTAGGACTGGGTGAATATTATATCCAGAATATGGAGTATGATAAGGCTTTTGAGGTGTATAGTCGGGCAGTAGAATTAGAGCCTGAGAATGCAAAGGCTCTTGAGGGGCAGGCCACAGCTGCTCTCTATCGAGAGGTTCCCTATACCAATGTAGTGCTTGCTATTGTTAAGAATGATAGTACGCTTATTTCTCGGAATGGTCTTTATCGTGCGGGTGCGACGGTTTCTTCCAATATGCTGAAGATTATCCAGGGAAGGGCAAAAGGGCTTGTTTCTAACGATGTTCAGATCAATACGGTGTTTTTCTTGATTGGTAATCTGTATGCGGTTTTTCTTGAACTGGATAGTAATGGGAATGGGTCCGTGGAAAATGATACAGGAGATCTTTTTGTTCTCAATAGAGATTTTACGGTGGATAACAATACAACCAATCGTTCTTTTGTGGATCTGGCAAGAGCAGGGATGGTTTTTCAGAGTCGGCGACCTGTTATTTTCATGCTTCTCACCTATAGTGATGTGAGTCTTTCCAATATCATGGGGCAGCTTGTCACTGAAGCGACTCGATCGCTTTTTGGTTCTTTGACGACGGGATTTTCTGCCATTCGTTCTTCGGTAGAGGAAATCCTTGCTATGAGTGCTTCAGCTACCAATCTTCTGGGAACTGGTAATCCGGATGAGGTGACCAATCTGATTGTTCAGGGTGGGTATTCTCAGAATCCGGCAGGCTATACGGCTTTTACCAATGACCTTGCCCGGGCAGGAATAACCAACTGGGTGGAGATAACCAATGCTTTTCCTGATCTTGTGGGTGGACTGGATGCTGTGAGTAATTATTTTGGTTTATAGGGGGTAAGTGTGAAACGGTTGTTGTTTTTTGTTTTTCTTGTTTCTTCTCTCTGGGGTGTGCAATGGAAACTTCGGTTACCGACGGATATTCTTGCTACAGGTGGAGCCGGAGTAGCGGCTGATGATAAAACAGGGCTTCTTTTTATGAATCCGGCAGTGTATGCACTGACAGGAGAGCGAAAATTTCTTCTGGGATGCATGGGAGGAGGGGCGAATTTTTCTCTTCTGGATATCTATGAGGTATATAATCAACTGAGCAAAAACTCAAATGATATAGGATCTCTTACTCCGGAGCAGTGGAGAAAACTTTCTTCGCTGAGTTTGTACACTTCGTTGATCGGGCCGCTTTACCTGGGGTATATGGGAGATAGGGTAGGTATTGTGTTTTTTAATGATTTTCGGAACTTTGTAAAACAAAAGGTTTCTCCTATTCTTCCTTATTTTGAGTGGGCGAGTTATCTGGATGTGGGGCTTCAAATGGGGGCAGGGTTTGGACTGCCGGATGTGGGATGGTTACCAAGACAAGCGAGGCTCTATGGGGGTATTGGTATCAAGATTCTCAATAGGATGAAGTATGAGAACGAAAGATTGTCCCTTCTTGAACTGATGGATAAGGTGAATGCCATCATGTCTTTTCAAGACGGTTTTTTGATGGGCCAGGCTATTGGATCAGATGTGGGACTTTTGTATAAGCAGGATCGATGGCGGTTTGGTCTTGTGGTGAGAGATTGGTTTACAACAAGTTTTCAGTGGGTGGCATATGATGCTCGGTTCAAGGTGATTTCCAATGGGGTGGGGGTGACCACGTGGTGGCCTTCTGTGGATGTGGGTATGGCCTATCAATTGGGAAGTGTTTTTTCGCGTTATTTTTTGGGTAATTTGGTCTTTTATGCTGATATGGTAAATCTTACTGATTGGCAAGAAAATGGATGGTTGAAAACTCGTTTTGGAGTGGAAGGAAGGATGTTTGGTTTTCTTCTGCTTCAGGGGGGGCTTTATAAGGGCTATCCGACTGTGGGTGTTGGGATGGATTTTCCTTTTGTGAAAGTGCATATAACGTACTATACAGAGGAGTTGGGGACTATTCCAGGGGCTTCTCCACTGCCTATTCTTGTTTCGGAGATCCAGATTGTATTTTGA
>JBKBIS010000133.1:0-4860 GCA_046294145.1 Brevinematales bacterium
CCTTCTCAGGCATAGGTGAAGAAAACGAACTTTCTGGTCGATATTCAGAAGAGGACCAGGAAAAGGAGAATGGCATGAAAAAGACTCTTGCCATTATGTGGTTGATGGGAAATATGATGTGGGCAGGGAGTGTGTGGAATACTTCCGATGCCTCTCTTTATACAGTCAAGGTGGAAGAGGGAGATGTTCTTCTTGTGGTTTTTTCTGAGAAGACAATACTCAAACTTAAAGAGGATCAAAAAAGAAGCGGAAATGAAAATAGTTCTCCTCTGTATGGTCGGGGCGGGGTATTGAACTTCTACCCTGAGGGGGAAGTAGTTGAGCAAACGAGTCGCAAGGCGCAGAGGCAATACTCTCTCAGCGAAGAGAAGCGTCTTGTTCTTCCTGCTCGCGTGGTGTCTAAAGAGGGAAAATGGCTCCGACTTGAGGGACGATTTCAATCAGAGATTAGCGGACAGATTTATAGTTTTCTTTTTCAGGGGGAGGCCATGATGCGTTTTGTTCAGGCAAATATGACGATTTCTTCATCGGCTTTGTACAACCTTCGGTTTCAGTTAGTGCAAGAGGACAGAACCAGAGAACCTTTCTTTACAGAACAGGACCTGGTTTTCAAAACAAACTACACTGATATCAGAACAAATCTGGTTGTGAGCAATACTATCACCAATCTGGTTGTTGAGACGAATCAGTCTGCTTATGAGCTGATTCTGAAGGGAATAGCTGAAGAGAAAAAGAAGACGCTTATTCTTCAGTATCTTAATCGGCTTGTTGATCTTATTTTTAGGGAGTAAATGTTGTATGATACTTGAACGCATATCTTCTCCGGGGGATGTGAAAAATCTATCTTTGGCTGAGCTTGATATATTGGCTGATGAGATTCGATCTTTTTTGATTGATTCTGTTTCAAAAACGGGGGGACATCTGGCTTCAAATCTTGGAGTGGTGGAACTGACGTTGGCAGTTCATAGGGTATTTCATCTTCCAGAGGATACACTTATCTGGGATGTGGGCCATCAGTGTTATGTGCACAAAATACTGACTGGAAGACGGGAAAGGTTTTCTACTCTTCGACAAAAGGGTGGACTGAAAGGTTTCCCTGATCCTAAAGAGAGTTTTTATGATCCTGTGCATGCGGGTCATAGTTCTACGTCTCTTTCGATTGCAGCAGGAATAGCTCGTGCGAAAAGGCTTCAGGGAGACCACTCTGAGACAATTGTGGTGATTGGGGATGGGGCTTTTACAGCTGGAATTGTCTATGAAGCACTCAACCAGATTGCTTACGAATCTTTGCCGGTGATCATCATTCTCAATGATAATGGAATGTCTATATCGGAGAATGTTGGTGGAATTGCCTCTTATTTTGATAAACTTTTTCAGTCCAGTGCTTATTTTCGGGCCAAGAAGTTTATTGAGGATGTGAAACGTCGATGGCGATGGACGGGTTTTGTTGTAGGGGTGCTGTATCATACCAAAGAATGGATCAAAAGAAAAATATTGAAGATTTTGGGAAGACGACGGAACTTTTTTGAGGATCTTAATATCTGTTATTATGGGCCTCTTGATGGTCATAATCTCAAGGGGCTTCTCAAAACATTTGAGGGGATAAAGGGTCTTGATAAACCCGTGCTTGTTCATGTTCGGACCATCAAAGGGAAAGATTATCAGCCTTCAGAGGAGAATCCAGAACGTTACCATGGAATAAGTGCGCCAAAGGTTTGTTCACCAGGAGAGATTCCTACTGAGGGAAGAAGCTTTTCTGAAATCTTTGGGGATATGATGGTGAGTCTGGCTGCTTGTGAACCACGGCTTTTTGCTATCACCGCAGCGATGGAAAGTGGGACAGGGCTTTCAGAGTTTGCTTCTCTCTATCCAGAGAGATTTGCTGATGTAGGGATTGCTGAGCAACATGCAGTAACGTTTGCTTTTGGACTTGCTCTTCGAGGGTTTATTCCTGTGGTAGCCATTTATTCGACTTTTTTGCAGAGAGCTTTTGATCAGCTTGTCCATGACATTGGTATCTCTAGGGCTCATGTGATTTTTGCTTTGGATAGGGCAGGACTTGTCCCCGGGGACGGAGAAACTCATCAGGGTATATTTGATATAGCCTATCTCTCTATGATTCCAGGGATGATGATTATGGCCCCGGCAACGGGAAGGGAACTTCAGATGATGTTGGAATATGCTGTGAAAGAAGCGACAGGACCTGTGGCTATTCGTTATCCAAAGGCTATTGCCCATGAGTGGGATGGATATGAACCAGCAAAATATCTTCTTGATGGAAAGCCAGTACTTTGCCGGGAGGAGGGAGATGTGCTGTTAGTGGCAGTTGGGACTTTGTTGGGATTGGCTTTTGAGGTAGTCAATGTATTGTCTCAGGAGGGCTATGGTGTTTCAGTATTAAACCTTCGTTATATAAAGCCGATACATAGTATAACCTACGATATTCTCTCTCGTTATAAACGGGTGTATGTACTGGAGGAGGGTGTTACCCGGGGAGGAATTGGGGAGCACTTGAGAGCTGTGGTGGGGCAAAGGGTAGAGGTACTGGCGGTGGCTGATCATTACCCTGAGGTAGGAACAAGAGAGGAACTTCTCAAGGAGGAGGGCTTGACAAAAGAGATAATTATCGATATAATAAAACAAGGAGAACTCAAAAAATTGTGAGGCGTAAAGAAACGAATATGTCTTCTCATGGTGCGTCATCAGTAGGTGTCGATTATTATGAGAGCTTTGTTAAAAGGGATCGTGCGCTCAAAATTATCAAAGAAATGAGCGAGTTTCTGCGCATTCTGGATCTCCAGGAAACAGAAATTCTCAAAACAATGATTGTTCGTTTTGCCATTGAGTCTGTCGAAGCTAGTCAGGGTGCCTTGGTGGTGTATGATAGAGATAAAAATATCCTGAATTATCAGGATATGTATGTGTATGAAAATAATCGAATTATGCTTGAAAGTTTTGGGGAAGTGGTGAAGGATTACAAGATTGTGCCTGGCGAGGGAGTGGTAGGAGATGCCTTTGTTAAGGAAACGCCAGTTCTTGTGCCTAATATTCGTCAGACATCGTATCCTCAACCTGTTATAGGTGAGGTGTTGCGTCGTGAGATCAAATCGGTACTCGTGGTTCCACTCAAGGTTGATGGTGTGGTTGAGGCTCTTCTTGAGATTACCAATACGGTGGATAAGCGTGAGTTTAATGGTGAAGATATGGAAGTGGTGATGATTATTGCTAACTTTGCTTCAACCATCTTGGAGAATGCCCGTCATTATAGTCTGGCTATTCATGATAGGCTTACCGGTCTTTATAATACGCATTATTTCCAGAAGGAAATGGATGAGGAGATTGAGCGAAGTCTTCGGTATGGGAGATTTTTCTCATTCGTTATTTTTGATATTGATGATTTTAAGCGGATAAATGATACCTATGGGCATAGCTATGGGGATAGGGCTCTCAAGGAACTGGCTTCTTGTATTCAGCGAACGGTGAGGAGGGATGTGGATATTGCTGCTCGATATGGTGGAGATGAGTTTGTTTTACTTCTTACCAATACGCGGGGTGAGGAGGCTCTCAAGGTATGTGAAAGGCTTCTGAAATTGGTGCGTACTGTTGTCATTCCTATTGAAGATGGTAAGTCTTCGTTTGGATTTACTTTGAGTATGGGGGTTTCTGAGTTTCCTACTCATGGGGAGGAGGCTTACTATATCTTCAATGCGGCTGATGATGCTCTTTATCAGTCGAAGAAGGCTGGTAAGAATCGGGTGACTTTGTATCAGCCTTGGGAGAAGGAGAAATAAACTTTACTTTTCCGAAAAGTACACAGCCGGGTTGTCCTGGTTTGCAGGTTTTTTCGAGTCTTATACAAAAGCCTTTGTCGTAAAATTTACATTCAAAGCTCATCTTTTGCTCCATCTTGTGAAAAAAGTGCTATCAGGTATTCTTGGTTTCCGCTTTTCTGGCCAGTTATGGGAGAAGGGATGATTTGAGATGATTTTAATTGTAGTTTATGAGCACACTTGAGTACAATTTCCCATGCCTTTGAATGATGGGAGGGGTCTACAAATCCTTTTTCTCCTACAAGTTCTGGCCCAACTTCGAATTGGGGTTTGATGAGACAGATAATGGTGAAAGGGGGGATGAGGATTTTGACTAAAGGGGGAAGAATTTTGGTGAGGGAGATAAAAGAGACGTCTACCGTGGCAAAAGTAGGACGTGGGTTAAAGTCTTCTGGTGAGAGGTAACGGGCGTTGGTGTTTTCTCGGCAGATTACACGGGTATCGGAACGAAGTTTCCAGTCAAGCTGGTTTGTTCCGCTGTCAATGGCGTATACTAAACGAGCCCCACGTTCAAGAAGGATCTGGGTGAATCCTCCTGTGGATGAGCCAATATCTATGGCTATTTGTCCCTCCGGAGAAAGTTGGAAAATTTCAAGGGCATGGAGAAGTTTGAGGGCTCCTCGACTTACATAGGGAAAGCTTTGTTTTAGACGAATGTGGTCGTTTTCTCGAACAGGGAAGCCTGCTTTGGTGATAACTTTGTCGTTTACAAGTACTTCACCAGCTAAGATAGCTGCCTGTGCCTTTTGTCTTGAGGGAAAAAATCCTTGTTCAATGAGAAACTGATCAAGTCGGTACCTCGGAATGGGCATGCGACATCTCCTTCGGTATTATTGTAGGGAGAAATGGGAAAAAAGGCAAGGGGGAAATGGTATCTCCTTTGTTCAAAAAAATTGTTTATATTTCTTTTCTGAATAATTATTTATGACCATTTTTTTAAACAAAAGAGAAAGGAGGAGAGATGTTTTTTATGGTGGGGAGGGGGAAGAGATTTTTCTGTTCTCTCCTTGTTTCAAACAGGATGCCAATA
>JBKBIS010000134.1:0-4810 GCA_046294145.1 Brevinematales bacterium
TGCCCTCTTTGCGGCTGATCTCTTCCGTATGTATAGTCGTTACGCCGAAAAAAAACGCTGGAAAATAGAGGTAATGGACTATAGTGAAAATGAACTTGGCGGCTACAAAGAGATTATCTTTTCTATCAAAGGCAAGGATGTCTATGGACATCTCAAGTTTGAGTCTGGTGTCCATCGTGTCCAGCGTGTACCAGCTACAGAAGCTAGCGGCAGGCTTCATACTTCCTCCGCTTCTGTGGTCGTCATGCCTGAAGCTGATGAGGTAGATATTCAAATCAACCCTGACGATCTCAAAATTGATACCTTCCGTGCCGGAGGAGCAGGTGGCCAGTATGTCAACAAAACAGAGTCTGCTGTCCGTATTACCCATATTCCAACGGGTATTGTGGTGGCCTGTCAAGAAGAGCGTTCACAGCTTCAAAATCGGGCAGCGGCTATGCGTATGCTTCGAGCCAAACTCCTCGACCTGGAAATCCAGAAACAACTTCAGGAGCAAACCTCTATCCGCCGGAGTGCTATCCGAACAGGAGACCGATCCGAAAAAATTCGTACCTACAATTATCCTCAAAACCGGGTCACTGATCACCGCATCAACCTTACCCTCTACAAACTTGACCAAATTATGGAGGGAGAATGTGATGAACTCATCAATCAACTGATTCTCAGCGAACAGGAAGAACTCTTGAAAAGTCTTGAAGTATGATGACCTATCGAGAGGCCTACCGAAAGGCTTCACAATTTCTAAGAGAAAAGGCCACGCCTGATCCGGATTTTTCGGCACGTTATCTTCTGGCCCATGTTACAGGAAGTGAACTCAATACTCTTCCTCTTCTCTGGGATAGAGCACTTTCCTTCTTCCAGAAAAAGCATTTTTTTCAATTAGTCAACAAGCGAAAAAAAGGTATTCCTCTCGCCTATCTTGTAGGATACACAGACTTTTACGGCAACCGATTTGCCGTTCGTCGGGGAGTCCTCATCCCAAGACCAGATACTGAACACATCCTCTACACCGTCCAGGAATTCCATCAGGACTTTTCCCACATTCTTGATATCGGAACAGGAACAGGAATCCTGGCAATTTCACTTGGTTTTCTTTTTCCCCATGCTACTATAGAAGCCTGCGATATATCTCTCCGAGCTATTCACCTTGCCAGGTTCAATGCCCGCAGGCTAAAAAAATCCGTTCGTTTTCATTGGTGTGACTTTTTAAAGCATCCTCCATCAGGAAAATATGACCTCATCGTTTCTAATCCGCCGTACATTTCCCCACAGGAGAGTTCGCTCATAGATCCATCCGTTCTCCATCATGAACCAAAACTCGCTCTTTTTGGTGGTGAAGATGGACTTGTCTTCTATCGAACCATAGCCAACTATGCCCTTGATCACCTCTCACCAGACGGCAAGATAGTGGTAGAAGTTGATCATAAATGGGAAAAAGTCATGGAAATTTTCAAAAAATACCATATGAACTGCCAAATCCGGCATGACTACCAAAATCTTCCCCGTGTTCTCATCGCTGAAAGAAAAAGATAAAATAGATTCACCGTTTTCAAAAAGGGGGCTATTCCACTTTTGTGGAATAGCCCCCTTGCTTTTATCGTTTAATCCGAATATTTGATTCCTCGACTTTTTCACCTTTGAAAACTGGTTCCGCCAGAGATCCCTCATCCGTGAATTGTTCCTGAGAAACCTGCGCCTTTGGAACCTTTCGAGCCGGCCCATTGGCCCCAAATTCAAGATAGTACTCTAACCCAAAAATATATCCAAACGCATCCTTATGCCCGGGATAGTGCCCAAGTTCTTTTCCATAATATGTCACATACGCCGTAAGGTTACCCAGAGTAATAGGAAAGAGAAGTATATTCACAACACCAGGCATACCTGGAATATCCCGTATCCAAGAAAGGGTGAGATTGATCTTCCCTCCCCACGTCGGATATCCCTGGTTGATACCAACTCCAAGCTGAATCATATCCATCAACAGTTTCACATCCGCCCCTAGACGTACCTTAGAAAGAAGAGCAAGGGGTTTTGTATACAAAAGGTCTTCTACCTCACAGTAAAGAGAAGGTTCGTTCACAAAAAATTTCAAAGGCTTAGCCACAGAATAAGTGTACCTCGCCCCTACAACCACATTCGGAAGAATCCAATCAAAGACATAGTGGTCCTCTGTATCATTGGTTGTCTTGTACTTCCAAAGAATAGGGGATAGAAGGTTTTCTACCTTCATGGCTATATACCACTCATTCGCTATTCTCTTCATGGCCCCTATATCAAGCCCCGCCCCGAATCCCTGACGAACATTTTCATACTGAAAAATAGCACTCTGGTTGGTTTCTACAGCCATGATATATGACGTGAGATCATCAAAGTTTTTAAACCTTATTTGCGTCATAGAGGGATAAATACCCACACTTGCCCCCAGCATCACATCCCCTACAAAGGGAAGGACATACTTGCCAATTCCAAAAGAAAACACAGTTCCTCCCTTTAACAACAGAGAAACCTCCGGATCCCTGAAGAAAAAGAAAGTACTTTCTTTTGAAGTAAAGCTTCCATATGTTTCCAGATCAACAAGAGGCTGAAACCCTATAGTATTTCCCTTTCCAAGAGGAAGAAAGAGAGAACCCAATCCCATAGTCAGATGGGTATAAAAACCCGGGGTGGTATTAGAAAGTACAAGATTAAGAGCCCTTTGGATATAGGTAAAATCATTCGTAGGATTGGCAAGCATCTCTGTCGAAAAAGCCCCTCCTACAAAAGGCACTACATAATCCAGTCCTCTCTTGAGGGTAAGAGTAAAACTCTTGTCCGCATAATAAGCCATATAATAGAGATAAGCCTCAAAAAGCTGATAAAATGAGGTATTCATTCCCACAACTAATGAACCAGAAAAAAGATATACCCTTCCAAGCGTCCATTCAGGAAAATTGGTGCTTGAGGTACGAAACACCCAAGGGTTCGGATATCCACCATACCCCACCATCAGAGACGGATTGTTAAAACCTGCCCAGGGAGAACTATAATCAAAGAGCGTGACGTTACCCTTAAAGGCTGTTGACGATGAAGGTATTCCTTCAGCAAAAACAAAAGAAATACCTGAGAAGAATAAAACAAGAACCAGGACACATCTCATATCTTCCTCCGCTACAGATTGAATCCCTGAATCAGGTTAGAAATCTCTTCAGGGGTATACTTATTGGTAATACTGGTAATAACATTACTTACGTTATCATCATTCAGATTCAAGCCTGCCAGGCTTTCCCCATAAGCCTTGAGTCCCCCACTATGTGACGACCAGGAAGACGGGCTAAAATCTCCCAGCGAACTATAGGCATAGCTTCCCACAAGTACCTGATGAAGATCATTACACATTTTTCCTACATTGGTTGGCATATATCGTAGCACATACAAAAGCCTGAAAGAGTTGGTATAGTACGTCTGGGCCGAAGGATTCGTAAGAGCATCTCGAATCTCCTCGTACATGCTCGGGTACACTGACGACGAGGCCGGTTGTTTTCGCATCAGGACAGAGGGACGAATAATACAACCTATCATACCATCTACATAGGTTATATTAAGATAAACAAAACGCAAAAGATCAAGTGTCTCCTCAATGGCATCATGAGAACCTTTAAGAGTATTGGTGAGGTTATCCCCTGTATAACTTGTATTCACTTCCGTACTCGCTGTTACATTACTCAGTATACGGTTTATGTCAAGTGAAAAAACTATTTCATCTCCCTGCATAACTAAATAATCTGGCGAAGTAAGAAACTGTTTGTCCCCATTGGAATCCAAAAGATTGATCGCAGTGAGACTGACATAAGCCACAAAAAGAATCACATTCACCTCAAGACTCTCGTCCTTGATCACCCCATCTCCCTGATTGCCAATAATACCATTCGGGCCTTCAAGAACGTCGATAATCTTTTTGTAGAGAGGAGTCTCTCCCCCAAAAAGAGCATCCTGAAATTCCTTTTTATTCAGAGAAGCCAAAAGCCCTAAATAAATATTATCGTCATGTTTATGTGACTCTTCAGCTACAATATTGACCACAGGAAACATTACCTGCCAGAGAAGCGATTTGGCATACCCAAGCCGAGCCTCACTCGAGCGAGGATTCACCTTCATGGCTTGTTCAAAAGCAATCACAGCATTCTGGTAATCCTGCTTCTCAAAATATTGTTGACCACGATAAACAAGCTCTTCCGCACTCACTCCACTCATAGGAGGAGTAAACCATTCAAAAACATTACACCCGGATAAAACCACCATCAAACTCAAAAAAAGCAATCTCTTTATTTTCCACATAATATCCTCCTACCACCTGAATCCCACACCAAGCTCAAAAGACCAACCAGGTACAAATACTGGTACAATACCAAAATTACCATAACATCGAAAATGAAGTGAAAAATTTGTCCATTGATGAACAAAACCAAGACCTACAGGAAGCCCAAGAGCCTGAAAAGTATGGGGCACATTCAACCCCATATAGAGATAAGGATTTATTCCTTTCTCTGAAAATATCCACCACGAAAGTGCCAACTGTTGCACAGGAAAATACCTCACTGCTGTTTCAAAAGTAAGAACCTTCGCAAAGGGATTCCATCGGAGAGCCAACAACTGCCAAGGCAAATAAGACAAATCATACACCGTCGCAGATGTGGTAAGTCCCATATCATAAAAACCAAGAATATACTCCACATCCTTATTCCACACAAAAGGCTTAGCCCACAGGGAAACTGCGATCCACATACCCAAAAACAAGAAATATTTCATTTATCCTCCCTTCGATATAAAACTT
>JBKBIS010000135.1:0-4801 GCA_046294145.1 Brevinematales bacterium
CGTATGGTGGCTTTGTCTCATTCGCCTGCCATATCCTTCGTCCGTGGAATCAGTCTCGTTACCAGAAGCTCATAACAGAAATACCCCTTGAAACCATCCTGATAGAAACAGATGCCCCGGATATACCTCTTTATACACCAGAAAAAGGACTCTCTACTCTTTCTCGTCTCTCTGATCTTGAATTGGTAGCCAGACAAATCTGTGAGTGGAAAAACATCTCCCAAGAAACCCTCTCCCATAGCCTCAAAAAAGCCTGGGGAAAACTCACCTCACTTGAATAACCAAAGACAAAAAAGCCAGGTTATCACCGGCTTTCAAAAAATCCATTTGACTGAAATAGCACCATAGGTTCTCATTCTTTCAGGGACTTGCCTATGTCTTGATTATTACAAGCGTCATATCATCATAAATATCAGCCCCGGCTGTAAAATTCCGAATCTCTTCAAGGATTTTCTGCTGAATCTCACCAACAGAGAGATAATCATATCGCTGAATAAGGGCCTTCAAACGCTGAATCCCGAACTCCTCTTCGGCTGGATTGATACATTCAGTTATTCCATCTGAATACAACACAAAGATCTGATCACTCTCATAGCGATAGACTTCTGTTACATACGTCACCTCAGCAAAAAGCCCCACTGGCTTTCCTGGTGTAGAAAGTTCAATAAACTCCCGTTTTTCTCTGTCCCACACCAGAAGGGGATAATGCCCGGCATTGCTAAAAAAAAGCGTCTGAATTTCCGTATCCACAAAACCAGCAAAGAGTGTAGCAAAACTCAAGGTTCTCCATTCATGTTCCGGTTTTCTCCGAGAAAGCATGGTATTCAACCGATGAAGAAGAGCATTCACTGTAGATGACCCAAACTGATATCCCTGGACAGTACTATGAATCATCATGGTAATCAAGGCTGCAGAAACACCTTTGCCTGAAACATCAGCCACCACAAAACCAAGTTCATGAGAAGAAACTCCCTCAAGCCACAGATAATCCCCGCTCAACCACTTTGCCGGTTCCTGATAAAAAGCAATATCAAGCCCCCGAACCCGGGGAATCTCCCGTTGAAAAAGTGTTTCCTGGATCTCCGAAGCCAGGGCCAACTCCCTCTCTGTCTTTTCCGTCTCTTTTGCTTTCTCAAAAAAGATCACATTCTGATACAATACCTCTATCAAGCGAAGAATCGCCTTGAGTTCCTTTATCTCACGAAGAGAAAAACCCTCCTCATCCACAGCCGTCGCAAACTGAACAAGTACCTCCACCTGTTCTCCTCGCATCACAGAAAGTACAGCCTCGCACTTTGCCTCATCAAAATACCTAAAAAAAGCCTCCACATCCCGTCGAAATGGTCTCTGATGAAGAACAAGTTCCCTATCAAAATACCCCTCTCCACTCTCAAAATGCTTCACAAGAAAAGAAGGTACATCAATTTTTCCTCTGAGACCTCTCGTTGAAAAAACAACAAAAAACTCTTCCCCATGTCTTTCCACAATATCCAGATCTCTTTCCATCATATCCTTCAGAAAAAGAGCCAAGACCTCATAAAACTCATCTCGACTCTTACTTTGCCCAAGATGCCTCACTAAAAGCGGAAATCTCTCCTCTTCTATAGGCTGCTTTTGAAAAATTTTTCTCAAAAAAGTTAGCAAAAGTACTGCAAAGACAAAATATAGAGCCATACTGCCAGAAAAAACAAATAAAAATACCTCCGCTGTCAGTTCCATAAACCATCGACGAAAGATATAAAACACCATTGCCGGTAATCCCATCAAAAAAAACCCAAACAGCGCTAAAGCCACAAAACGTACCACCTTTTCCCTGAGTTTAAGGGTACGAAAAGTATTGGCCACATAAAAAACCACTCCGCCCAATACGAGAAGAGACAGTGCCCTGACTGAAAGAAAAGCCAGCTTTTCTTCCCCCGCAAGAAACATCACAATGGCCAACAAACTACCTGCGAGAAGATAACGAATCCGCCGCTGTTGAAAGGCATAAGGAACAACCATATACCTCATGAGAGCCTCCACACCAGCAAACACAAAAAGAACGACCGTATAGACAAGAGCCAGTATTCTTCCAACCGACGGCACAACTATAACATTACGAGAAATCGGCGACAGAGAATAAAGATACAGAGAATCATATAACCATCCCCAAAAACCAAAAACAGAAAAGAGAAGACTTATAACCATGAGCGGAATCACCCGCCCTGGAAAGGCTTTATCCTCCTGTGTCAAACACAACACGAAAAGCCAGCTCATCCACCCTTGATGGACCCAGAGCCCATCCTGTATCCTTTGAATCCAGCCCAAAAGCACCATATTATTGGTCTGAGCCACGTACAGTTTGAGGCCCCAAAGAAGAGCATAGAAAGCCAACATCCCATTCCAGAGAGCAGCTATCAAGGTCAGTCGATTGAAATTCATCACAAGCATATCCAGAGCCAGCACCACAAGCACAAAAGCCACCAAAAAAAGACCAGCTGTCTCAATCATTGACAATCCTCCGCAAAAACTCCACTACCTGTTCCATGACTCTCTCTTTCACTCCCTCATGATTGAGAAGAAGATGCCTCCGGCTCTTTTTATCCCATTGCATATCAAAAACAATAGCCTCCCGATGTACCCCCTTCATAGCCCTCATAAAATGAACAATACTCAAAGGATTCACTGTCCGATCATTATTTGATTGTACCAAAAAGCAGGGGGCTTTAACCAAAGCCAGACGCTTTCTCATCTGTCGAAGACCTATTCTCTGAGTATGAATAGCCCTAGCCCAGATCACCCCTTCAATACCATAACGCTTTTCGAAAATAGAAGAAGGTGAAAAATTTTTCCCCTCCCACCATGGAAAAAACAATCCAACCCATCCTGAAAAAAGAAGCATCAAATTCCTCGAAAAGGGACGAAAATAATGCCACCCAAAAAGTCCATAAGGAGCAGCCACAGCAAACACCGCTTTGACTCCATACCAGGATGCCAGATGAATGGCTATACTTCCCCCAATACTTGCGCCACCAACAACGACGTTCTTATACGTTGCCAAAAGAGACTGAAGACTTTTTTCCGCCTGCTCATACCAAAGAAAGTACAAAGGGCCAACCTTCACCTGATCAAGATCTTCTCGCTTTTCTACTGTTTCCGGCATAGCCGGAATATACACATCCCATCCCTCTTCATAGAGTCTCGTCCCCAGTTCTCTTAAAGAGACAGGAAGACCAGAGAACTCATGAAGAAGAAGTACCGCTTTCTCTGTTTTTCGAGAATGAAGCATTTCAAGAGACGAAAGAAAAACCTTATCTTTTCCCTTTGCCAGCCAACGCACCCAGAATAAACTCTCATTGATCATAATAAAAACAAAAAAAAGGAAAATTCCAGCACCAATCACCCACCCCACCTAAAAACCTCCTATCGAAACAGAAGATAAACCACAAGAGCCAGTCCTAAAAGCGAAAAATTATACAAAAAATCCTCAAGGGGAATTCGAAGAATCTTTATTCCCCATATCGCCTTCTCATTATAGAAAATGGTAGGCAAATTCACATACAAACCATCAAAAATCACAAAAGCCACCATAGAAAATCCTATAAAAATCCAGAAAGTCGAAGAAGTAATAATCCCAGGAGAAAGAAAGGCAGATAAAAACCAGAAAAAAGCCACACTTCCTGTTGCTAAAAGAGTATATCCCTGTTTCCGCCATATCAAGGCAAACACCACAAATACAAAAGCCAAAACAACCTGAACCCACCACAGAGAAGAGATCACTTCCGTAACAGGAAAAAAGACACGAGTCAACTCATACAAAAACAGACAGGCATACGGAACCACCACAAAAAAAAGCCACTCTCCCGGTGGAAGCCCAAACCATCTCACCTCTCCCACATACTCCTCATTAAACCTCCAGTGTCCCCATTTCACCGCTAACACATCCCACACAATATAAAGCCCCCCAACGATAACCACACTTCCCAGTACTGCCGGTAAATACTGAATAAATAAAACCAACGGATGAAAGGAAAGAAGAAAAGGTCCCAAAAAAATCCCAAGAGAAATCAGAGTATAGGTATGTTTTTTCATTTTCTCCTCCATACTCCCTTAAGACTGGCCATAAAAAGATCATGATAATCACCCTGTAAATAAAAAGCCCTCCTGATATCCTCTCTCCAGAGAGAAGAAGGCTCTATAGGTTGACAACAGGCTGTGGTACAAGAAAGCACCATCTCCGCCTCCTCAAAAGCCACACCACCTGTTTCAAGAGAAAAAGGCGTAAGCCCGGCCAAACGCATCTTTTCTATCTCCCGTCCAGATTTTGCCCCACAGATTTCCAGAATATCACGATGAGATTCAGGTAAAAAAACAAGGGTAAACGAAGGATACCTCATCAAAAACTCGTGAGTATAACGACTCGGCCGAACAAAAACAAAAACCATGGGTTCATTCCATACTACACCTACCCCGCCCCAGCTTGCCGTCATCATATTATAAGACTCAAGATTTCCCCCCACCACAAGCATCCATCTTTCTCCTATCCATTCAAACACATTCCACGAAAGTTCTGAAAGCGGTATAGAGTATAACATGGCCATCTCCCTCATCAGATATGATTTTCCCGGAAATTAAACAAAAGCGAAATGGCATTCCCATTCGCATTATAGGTCAAAGCCGATGTAAGATGCTTCATCAAACGTATTCCCCGTCCAGTAATTGTCTCATTGTCAATAAGAGATACAGGAACATGTCTTCGTACATCAAATCCTTCACCCGGATCCTGAATAAATACCCTCAACGCTTCAGGACCAATCTCATA
>JBKBIS010000136.1:0-4754 GCA_046294145.1 Brevinematales bacterium
AAAAATGGATACACAGGAAGGGTATATTGTTCCAGAAGAGAGAAATTGGTTTTCTCCAGGGTATGCATCATATACTCACTGCGTATCAGCCACTTCTTCGCAAAAGAATAGTCTAACCCAATCATACCCTGCCAAAAAGATGTTTTCTCATTGGCTGTGTGGTGATAAACGATTTCTCCATACCACGTGAGTCCCAAATCTCCCTTAAAAGAAACACCGCCTATCCATTCCCTTTCCCTGCCCCTATAGAAACACACTCCTGTACCATACCACATCCCAACCCCATATCCAAACCTGGTTCCAATTGTAGAATTTGTCCATGAAGAATCTATCATACCTACACTCTCTAAAAAAGCCAATCTGCCCTAAAGGAATTTTTACACGCAAGGCATCCACTCCTAAGCGAGAAAGGCTTATATCCCTCATATCAAGGTGAGCAAAAAAATCCATAGGAGAAAAAACAATACCTTCTCCCCATCTCACCAACTGCCGACCAACAATGACATCTCCCCATGAAGGTTTTACCATGACACTAAATTTTCGCACATCCACCGTCAAAAGTGTTTCCTCACCTATTGGCCATCGCAGAGACGAAGTTGATACATTTGTCATAACTCCAGAGAGAATGGCCATATCTCCAGAAACCTCAAAACGACCATAATCAGTATCTCGATTAACAACAGACACTCTCCATACGTTTTGTCCACCATACATCCAACTGGAAGATTGTCCATTATTCACTCCCACCATTGTTCCTCCCCCTCCTTTAACCCAACCACTCACCAAAAGCCCATCTTCAGCCCAGATGAAGCCAGTCAGAAGAAGGACAAAAACAATCCCTCGCATACTATCGCTCCAGATACCGTCTCGTAAAATACGTCTCGCTTACAGGAACATCAAAAGAAGCTTCTTCTATAACCAGAACTGTTCTGGTATTCTTTCTGAGCTGATCCGAAACAGTATTCACTGTCGCAAACCATCTTCCCCCTATCTGCCGTATCTCGGATGCTTCCTGCACCTTGAGAAGTTTACCAGAAGGAGCATACCGTTCTTCTCGAAGAGGCACAAACGTAACTCTGTCCACCCACATTTTTCGCCTGTAGTAGGTAACCTCCTTAAACCTGGCTGTCAGTTCTACCACATAACAGTCATATTCCTTATACTTTTCTTCTCCTAAGAGCTGAATAGTATACTTTTCGTACACCTCATCTGATTCAAGAGCATCCTCATAGGATACATCACTTCCCATCATACCCTGCTTGAGCATATGCCCAGATATGAGGAAGGTATTATTCTCTTCACTATCATACACCCACATTTGTTTTTTAATCTTGAGATAACGCGTATTTCTGTCTTCTTTGTTGAGAAACTCGACATAAGCGTTGTCATTTTTGATCCATGATTTCATTCTTTTTAACCTCACAGGTTGATTGGGTAGATAAATCTCCATACGCAGGCTCATAATAGCTGATGTAAAATTTACACGCTTATCTACTTCTCTCAAAATCTCTTCACCCGTCAAACCAAAAGACACTTCAAGGACAAAAAAGAGAAGAGTCATTTTATACTTCATACCATCCTCCCTTCTAAACACTTCGAATAGCATCGACAGGCTTCATCTTTGCCGCTATACGCGAAGGAAACAAAGACACTCCTGTAGCAACTATCAATCCTAAAACAAGAGAACTCAACACACTTTTCCCCGTTATCTTCCAGTGAATCACCGGATCAAGCGGAAGATTCATACTTGAAAGAGAGGAAGAAAAATCTATTCCCCACACACTCAGAGGCCAGCTAATAAGTACTCCCATCAAAATACCAGAGACACTTCCTACTATACCCAATATAAGTCCTTCATAAAGAAAAAGAATCAAAATTTCCCGTGGCTTGAGTCCCATAGCTTTGAGAATACCAATCTCACGCCTTCTCTCAAGAACAATCATCATCATAATGTTAGTAATAATAATCATTCCTAAAAACGTTACCACCAAGTAGATGAGATTATAGATAGGCAAAATCTGCTCCAACATACTCACAATACCCCCAGCCCTGTTCCAGGGAATGGCCACTACATCTTTCCACTCATCCTGACTCTCTAACCAAGATTGAATCTCTTTAGCCAAAGCAGGAGCTTTTTTGTAGTCCTTCAAGAACACCAAAATCTCCTGAACCCCACCATCTGTCCTGAGAATTTCCATAGCATCCTTTATATCCATCTGAAAAATATTTTCATCCATCATATTCAAACCAGTCTGAAAAATACCAACCACAAGAAATCTGGGAATTCTTATTCCATAATCAGAGCCCTGAAGCATCACTGAAAAGGTATCTCCCACTCCAATCTTTAAAATATCCGCCATTTTCTTTCCAATAATAACCTCCCGATACTTATGATTCTTTTTTTCTACCACTTTTCCTGATAGATACCTGCCACTGATGATAGCCTTTTCAAGAAACAAAAGGTTTTTTTCTACTTGATAATCTCCTCCCAGTCCAAAAGCTGCTTTATTATTTCCCTCATACTGAAGAAGCACAGGAAAACGAATACGAAAAGTGGCGAATTCAATTTCTTTTGCCCACCGTGAATGAGAAAGAAGCTTTTCTTTGAGCCTATTCGGTTGCAAAACCATATATTGCACAGGATAGTATCGAATATTTTCTGCATACATTTTTGTGATAATACGAATATGGCCTGAGTCATTTCTTGTGCCATTGCGAATCATATTGTCCACCATCCCTTCAACAAGCCCCTGCAAAAATACCACAAGAGTCAATGATAGCATGACAGAAAGCACAGCAAGAAACGAACGACGTTTATTTCGTCTCACATTGCGAATAGCCATCTTAAGAAGCATACTCGCCTCCTTTAAACATACTTGAGACATTCTGTTACTTGAAGTTTCCCGGCATGTCTGGCAGGAATAGAGGCTGCTATAAAAGCAGTAAGAAACGCAAAAACAAAAGCTACTCCATATGCTTCAAGATGCCATTCTCCATAAAACACACCCCACACTGGGAAACCAAAATCACTTCCTTTCACTGCTTGATTTCCAACAATGGCTTCAACATTGTAGCCGCCATAGACAAGCCAGAAATTGACAGCTGTTCCCATCAACAGTCCAAGACAGCCACCCAATATTCCAAGAATACTTCCTTCCATGAGAAAAATACTCTGAATCTGTTTTGGTGTAAACCCCATAGCCCGCATAACCCCAATCTCTTTTATTCGTTCATAAACTGCCATAAGTATAGTATTCACAATACCTACCCCTGCAATAACCAGAAGAAGAAAAGTCATGAGTAAAATACTACCCTTTTTTTGCTGTAAAAGAGCCATCATATCCGCATATTGATCTAAAAAGGTTTTGATCCTATAACTGGAAAGATTTTTTTCTATTTCTTGTGCTATGCGTTTTACCTTCTTTTGATAAGCCACAACTGGTTCACCCTTTGGCCATCTCACACGAACATGCATGGTCATCCACTCGTTGCGTGTATCAAGAAGAGCCTCTCCTCCATGAGATGAAATAAACACTCCACCTTCATCCACCTGTGGACTACCTGTCTTGAGAATACCCACTACCGTAAAATCCCAAGCATTGGCTGTCTCATACTTTGTCTGAGCAATAAGAGTCACCATATCCCCCACGTCAATACCCAAATCACGAGCAAGATCACGACCGACCATTATCTCATGAGGATTATCCTCCAGAAAACGTCCCCTTATCACTCTTTCATCAAGATCAAAAGCCTCTTTATCACCTATGGGATCAATAACATAGCCAACAACATGGAAAGACTTATCACCTGCCACAAGTTCAGTAAGAAACGGCACACGAAGTGAAACACCCTCCACCTCTGGATAAGATCTCATGTGAGCAACCACCCTGTCTACCTCAGGAATCGGATAACGAAGCGAATAGGCCTTTTCACTATCCCCATACTTTTTTGAAGTTACGGTGAGAGAACCATCAGTGAAAGATACCATATTCTCCACCATCATCCTATCAATTCCTGTAAAAAGAGAATCAGAAAAGAGATACAACATGAGACCAAAACCCATTGTGAGAATAGTGAGAAAAGTTCGTCTTTTATGTCTTAAAATATTCCTCAAGGCTATACGAAAAAGCATACAACCCTCCGCTTTTGTATTCTATGAGTTCACGCCCCAGCAAAAATACCACTACTTTTTTTCATCACTGGCTATCCGTCCATCCTCAAGGATAATAATCCTTCTGGCATGTCTTTCCACACGTGGATCATGAGTAGAGAAAACAAAAGTTGTTCCCTCTATCTCATTCATCTCTCGCATAATCTGAATGATTTCTTCCGCCGTTCTGGAGTCTAAATTTGCCGTAGGCTCATCAGCCAGTACCACCAGAGGACGCTTCACAAGGGCCCGGGCAATAGCCACCCGTTGTTCCTGCCCACCAGACAACTCACGAGGATAACGATATTCCATTCCCTTTAATCCAACCTTTTCAATCAACTCCATTGCCCTCTTTGTTCTTTCCTGCTCTGACAACTTTTTGTCAATAATCATTGGAAGTTCTACGTTTTCCAAAACCGTCAAAACTGGAATAAGATTATAAGACTGAAAGATAAAACCTATGTTGTTCTTTCGATACTCAGAAAGCTCATTTTCTTTGAGATGATGAAGAGATTTCCCATCATAAATCACTTCTCCAGCGGTTGGCACATCAAGGCACCCAATAATATTGAGAAGAGTGGTCTTGCCACTCCCCGATGGTCCC
>JBKBIS010000137.1:0-4743 GCA_046294145.1 Brevinematales bacterium
TATTGATGTGATAAATAGCCTCTTCTACCGAATTCACCACCCTGGCTGAAATAATATAATCAAGGTATTCTGTATACCAATCCTCTTCTGTCGCCGCCTGAAGTTCAGGAAAATCCCGGCGAATAACCTCATCAGCAATAACCTTCACACCATTCTCCAGGAGAGCCTGAATCATCTCTTTTTGATAGGGATAGTCCTTGTGAAGAAGAAGCGTCTCGGCTGCATTACACACAGACGGTCGTTGACACTTGGCATTTATAACAATAGACTCAGCCTTTCTTCTCTCCGCAGTAGCATCCACATACACATGACATACACCCTTATCATGCTTGATCACAGGAATTCTGGATTTCTCTGTAACAGAACGGATCAGAGATTCCCCTCCTCGTGGAATAACAAGATCAATAAGTCCCACTAACTGAAGCATCTCATCAACCACCTCATATTCCACACGATCAATATACTGAACTGTCTGCAAAGGGAAATCAGCCTCTTTCAAGCCAGCCCAGATGGCATCCATAATTGCCAGGTTTGAGTGAAGGGCTTCTCTTCCCCCTCGAAGGATAGCCACATTCCCGGACTTCAGACAAAGTGCCGCTGCATCAGCAGTCACATTAGGACGAGCCTCATAGATCATAGCTATCACCCCAATAGGAACACGCACCCGTTCAATTCGCAGGCCGTTTGGACGAGTAGTAATATAATTTCCACTTCCTACAGGATCTGGCAAAGCCACAATCTCTTCAATACCTTTAGCCATTGATTCAATCCGCGCCTCATTAAGAAGCAGTCTGTCCCGCAGTGCCTGAGACTTTCCCGTCTGATCAAAGGCTTCAATATCTCTCACATTTGCCGAAAGAATATCAGCCTTCTTTTCCCGAAGATAATGAGCTATAGCCCTCAAAGCCTGATTCTTTTTTTCCGTACTTGCTACACCAACCTGATAAAAAACCTCTTTTGCCTGTCTGGCTATGGTAAGAATATACTCTTTCATAGATTACCCCTCAATGAAAAAGATTACAAGTATTATAGAACAAAAACCAGAATATAGCAAAGGAAATCCTTTGTCTCACAACAAAAAAAGCCACCCAATCAAGGGTGGCTCTGCTCCCCCGGTAGGGCTCGAACCTACGGCCCGCTGGTTAACAGCCAGCTGCTCTGCCTGCTGAGCTACAGGGGAACGCTTTTGTGTCTATTATTATAACATAATTCTTGAAAAAAATCAAGTGGAAAACAAGACTCTCGCACAGAAAAGTTCTTTTCTATGATTTTTTATCCCTATCCAAGTGATACACGACCATCTCCCAGGCTTCTTTCTGCATAAGATAAGGCAAACTCTCATCCTTGGTAAAAATCACATACTGCCAACCATACTTCTTTTGAAACTTTTGCAAAAGCCTGAGAGCTACCTGCTTTCTCTCCTCATCCAGTGAAGCAAATGGCTCATCAAAGACAAACACTCCCGGTTGCTTAAAATTTTTCCACATTCTCTGCCCCAAAAAAAGCCTGAGCGCAAGATAAAAAAGATCCTGAGTTCCCTGGGAAAGAAACTTGACCGGTCGCTTTTCCCCAAGAGCATCAGAAAAAAGGATCCCCTCTTTTTGAAAACCTTTCAACTGAATATCCTGAAATGCGGGATAGACATCTCCAAACTCCTCTTTCACCTGCGACGATAAAAGTTCAAAAACAGAAGCCTGTTCACTTTCAATCTCCTGAAAAAGAGAAAACAGCTTCTCACAGGCCTTTTTTTCTTTTTCCAGATACGCTTTTTTCTCTTCAAGTTGCTTCTCTTCCTGTTTCAAACGGGCATACTTGTGTATATTTTCTTCTGCCCTCTGAAGAGTAGCAAACAATTCCACCTCTTTTCTTGTGTATTCTTCAATCTTCTCTTGAAGTGTTTCCAGCTCCTTCTCCAATTTCGAAACCATCTCTCTGTGTTTTTTACCCTGTTCTGTTAATACGTTTGTTTCTTTGTTGTCTTCTTCTGGCAACAAAGAAAGTCTGTCCTTGAATGCTCGGGCATTTTCTTCAAGAGAAAGCCCCTTTTCCAGAGCAGAAAAAGACTCAAGTCCCCTCTGAAGTCCCCCAAGTTCTGCTTCCTTGGCCTTTTTTTCAGAGAGACGCTCCCGTGCTACTGCAAGAGAATCGAGATGATGAGCCACAAGAAAATCTTCCTCTCTTTTCTTTATAGTCTTTTCCTCCATTGAAAGCCGGGCTTTTTGTTCTTCGATTTTGCTCTTTTTCTCGGCCAGTATACTCTCTTGTTTTTCTATTTCTAACAAAAAATCCTCCCAGTTTTTTGGATATCCAGAAAGAAACCCCTGCCTCTGGGCTTCTGCATAGAGAGATGTCATCTGTCCTCTGAGAAAATCTTCGTCCCGTTGCATCCCCACAAGCATACCTACAACCAGGAAAAGTCCTGCAAACACAAGTCCCACACCCCCCCCGAAAAACCACAAATACCACGGCACTGCCGGGAAAAAAAACATCCCTGCGAGAAATCCAATCGCAATTATCGCAAGAGTAACACCTGCCACCTTCCAGACAAGAGCCTTCCGCTTTGTCTTCCGATACGTTTCATGAACCCTTTCCCTTTCACTCTGAACAAAGCTTATCCTGGACCGAAACCCATCAAGACCGTTTTGCCAGCGAGTAACTTCCTCCTCCAAGGATTTCACTTTCTCCTTCAAATCCCGAACCCGATTTATCTCTTGCTCTATCTCTGTAATCTCCTTCTCATTCAGAGCCGCATAACGACGAGAAAGCTCATCCTTCTTCTCCACATACTCCTTATATTTGTCCAGCCACTTACGTAAGAGAGCAGCCTCAAGAGATTTCTCTATTTTTTCCAGCTCCCTCCGATACATATCTCTCTGTTTTTGTAGAACATCTTTCTGTTTTTTGTAGGCTTGAAGCTCCCGCTGGACCTGCTGAAAATTCTCCAGCACACTTTGATACGTTCTGGCATCATCCCCCGCTCCCTTCAGTTCATCCTTAGTACGAGAAATAACATTAGAAAGCGCCTCAAGCTTAACGGGATACGCTTCACTCTTCCTTGAAAACACCAACTCCTGAAATCGCCTGCTAAAAGCCGTAATATCATACCCACCAAAGAGAAGCCGGGAACGCATCTCTGAAACCCAGTTTTTGTTGGTTTCAAAGGCTATTTCACTTTGCCCCGTCCTCACCGCAAAAAAATGAAAAAATTGGTTATAATCCAGAACAACTTCATCTTCAAGCTCCATTTCTGGAAGGGGGGCTTTTTTTTCGCCTTGTTTATAACGATTCTGAATCTCATCCCACACTCCCCCTCTCCCCTTTTGACAGAGACCTAATGCAATAGCATCAAAAAGGGTAGTTTTGCCGGACTCATTAGGACCCACAAAAAGCGTAGTTTTCCCAAAGTCAAAGGAAGCATGACGAAATTTTCCAAAAGAGGTGAGTTTCATTCGTCTAATCACCCTTTTTCCCTCCCTGTCTGAGAAACTCTTTGACAAACATCTCACGAGCTAGAAGCCAGATGGGTTTTTCTTCCTCTGAACTTGTCTCATAACGCTCTTGCCACTTGGACCAAAAAACCTTCCAGATGGGATGATTCACCAATGTTGAGGAAAGAAAAAGTTTATCCTCATCAAAAGTAATTTCCTCTACCATCGAATATTTCTGTCGAAATTTTTCTTTTATGGCTTCTTTCTGCATATCACTCTGGACCACCCCATAGAGATTAAGATAAAGCCATGTATGAGAAGGTAACGACTCCTCTTCCCTATCCTCCACCTGGTCATAGAAGATAAAAACCTCTCTTTCTTGAAAAACCCTTCCCTCCGGCAAGACCTCAAATCGTTCTGTATAGGTTTCAGTATCATAGACAAGATAACCGTGTTCCCCCTCCTCTCCCTTTCTCCAGACACGTGCTGAACCTATAGTCCGATAGACACCATCCTCAAGATGCTTGTGAATATGGCCCAAAAATACCCTTTCGCAACCAAACATTTTAGCAAAGGCTTTGGGAATAACCTCTGCCTCCTCAGACATCTGCCAGATCCAGGACACAAGTCCTGCATGAACCACGGCTATTCTTTTTCTCCCAGGTTGTGGAAAATGAGAAAGAAGCCTACTGGGAGAAAAAGCCTCTTGCTCTTCTTCGGTACGTGCCCGAGGAAAAGGATAAACTAAAATCTCCACATCTTCTTCGATGTAGAGATCGGGCAAGAGACAAACACTGACCTTCTCCCCAAATTGCATATCGGAGAGATTATACATCTGTTTACCTGTTGAAGGATTGCTGAGATCATGATTGCCAGCCACCCAGAGAACACGAGAGACTTTCGTTTTGTCAAGGGTACCAGAAAACCAGCTCCGAAGTTTGTAGGCATCATCAATACTGTCAAAAAGATCCCCTCCAATCACCACAAGAGGAATATCCTCTGCCTCAACACGAGACAGAAAAGCCTCCCATACCTTCTTTGTCCATGAAAGAGAATCCGAAATATGAATATCAGAAATAATGGCTATTTTCATATGGCCTATTATACGAAAAAAAAACAAAATTTTCCAGTTTTTTTTCTTCTCAAGCAAAATGTTTTTTGGCCGATACAAAAAGGGGAAAGGAGGAAATTATGGTCAGATCTATTTTCACCGGCGCATCCGGAATGATGGTCACCATGGAAGAAATGAACACGGTGGCAAATAATCTCGCGAATGTCAATACTGATGGTTATAAAAGAGAAACCAGTGTCACCA
>JBKBIS010000138.1:0-4740 GCA_046294145.1 Brevinematales bacterium
TTGTATTGTCTGAATGACATAGGTAACCGCTGCTGGATCTCCTGGACCATTGGAGATAAAAACGCCATTTGGTTTGAGTTCGAGAATTTGTCTGGCACTGAAAGTAGCTGGGACCAGGGTAATATTGATCTTTCTCTCTGAGAGAAGCCGGAGGATGTTTTCTTTAATACCGGCATGGATGGCTACAACATGGGGACGACCGTTCACAAAAGGTTGGTATGGGCGAGGAGTGTCAATGGTGACACCTGGTACGAGATCTAGCCCTTCCATAGAGGGAAGCCTGGAAAGCTTTTTCTTGAGACTGTCAATATCAAAATCAACAGTAGAAATAATACCATTCATAGAGCCTTTTATACGAAGAATCCGTGTGAGTTTTCTGGTATCTATACCTTCAATAGCCACAACATTGTGTTTGGCTAAGTATTCCTGCAGGGTCATCTCGCTTGACCAGTTGGAGGCAATCTTTGAGGCCTGTCTCACTACAAAGCCACATGCTTGAATTTTGTCTGATTCCACGGCGTAGCGGTTAATACCATAATTGCCAATTTCAGGATAGGTCATTGTCACGATCTGTCCGCGATAGGATGGGTCCGTGAGGATCTCCTGATATCCTGTCATCGAGGTGTTAAAAACCACCTCTCCCATGGTTTCTCCTTCGCTTCCCAGAGACTTCCCAAGAAAGTATTCGCCATTTTCTATGAGAAGAATTGCCTTGGCCATAAATCCCTCCTGAAGAAATAGTATAAAGGGAAAAGAAGAAAAAAGCAATTTTTGAGTTTTTTTACAAAATGAATGAGGTTCTGGTAGGGAGGGCTTCTTTGGTGGATTTTTTGGCATTATCCGAGAACGAGGAAATATCTCTTTTGGGGATCTTTTTTTATTCAAATGTTTGTCTTTTCTTCCGATAAAATAAAAAGATATACTTCAAAGGAGAACAAGGTGATACCTATCTATACAGAGGTCAGTAATAGAGAACGAGCATTTCTTCGAGTACCTAAACAACTTTCTTTAGTTTTACATCTGGAACCATTGGCAAATCCTGTAGCGACCCTCAATAGTCTTTATCAGCTTCTTCAAGGAAGAGAAGATATTGAACTCATCCTGATTGCAGAGGAAAAGGATGCTTATCAGTATGAAAATCTGATGGATAGATTTCCTGTGCTTCGAGTGATTTTTCCAGAAAATATTCTTTCCTTTCCACAAGTCATTCGGATAGGGTGTCAGGAAAGTTTTTCTCAAAATGTTATGTTTATTGATGATAAGGTTTCTCTTGAAACCCTTCCGATGGAGATCTTTTCGCTTTATTTTGAGGATCCTCAGTATGGGGTTATGGTGCCACACTGTTTTTCCCAAAAGGGAGAGGTTATACCTTCTCAGGTGAAACCGGTTCTTCGTAATGGTTTTCTGGAAACAGTAAGCTGGGACAAGCCTCAAAATGCGATTCCTGTCCTGTATCCTGTTCATTTTTGTTTTATTGTTAACAAAGAAATGTTTCTCTCAAGAGAATTGGGTATTATTGAGTATGATAATCCTCTCTATACCCTTGCTGAATTTGGCTGGAGGGTATGGAAAAATGGCTTTTGGGTGATTCAGGTTCGTCAATGGAAAGTGATCTTTGATACCATCTCTCAGACGGAGATGGCTTTTTCTGAGAAAGATGAGGAGTATTTTCTGTTTCATTATAGAAATATGACCCATAAGCCTACGGTGAGAAAACAGAATACTTTTCTTTTTTCTTTGTTTATACGATCTCTTTTCATGATGAAATGGGGAAGAATGGGTAAGATATGGACCTATCTCACCTCAAGAAAAAGAATTCGTCAAGAATTAGGTATCTTTCCTATTGAGGATCTTGCAATTTTTTCGATAATAAATAATGAGAAAGCATAGGAGGAAGGCTATGCGTAAGATTGATATCATTCTTCAGGCACGTTTGGATTCAGAGAGATTGCCAAGAAAGGTGCTGGCTCTTATTGAAGGAAAGCCTCTTATGGCCCATATTGTGGAAAGGCTTCGTCTCTCTCATTATGCGAGGCGTATTATAGTAGCGACAACATCTGATTCGTATCCGGCTATAGCCGAGGTATTAAAGCCATATCCAGAAGTGCAGTTTTTCATCGGGAGTAAGCCAAATGTTCTTGAACGTTATTATATGGCTATGACTCTCTTTGATAGTGATGTGGTAGTTCGTGCTACGGGGGATAATCCACTGGTTTCTCCGGAATTTATGGATATGGCTATTGAGTACCATCTAGAGAGTATGGCTGATCTCACCCATTATCTGGGCATACCTTTGGGAACAGGAGTAGAGGTTATTTCGAGGAGTGCGCTGGAGGCAGCTTACAAGAATGCCAAAACGGATTATGAAAAGGAGCATGTCACGCCTTTTCTCTACAAGAATAGAGATTCTTTTACTATTCTTGAGCCTGTCTCAACAGGGCTTTACTATGCACCTGATATTCGGGTGACTGTCGATACCTATGAGGATCTGCAGAGAGTTCGTGGAGTGTTTGCTCATTATAGAGAAAAGCCATTCATTTCCATGGTGGATATCATCCAGTATTTTAATCATGAATGTTCTGAGACCGTTTCTCTCTCGCTGGCTCGTGCAAGCGTGTGAAATGCTCTCAAAAAAAAGAGCCTGATGTGAGATTAAGAAATCCCATCAGGCTTTTTTTGTTGGCTTTTTCTTGGCTTGAAGAAAATTCCAGGAGAAACCCCGAACAGAGAGGATGGAAAATGTCCACAGAATGGTGCGGAAACGAACATGATGTTTTCCTGCCACAGAGGGTATTTTGGGTATCCAGAAGAAAGCGACAGCAAAACGAAGAAAACCACTGGTGAGAAAAACAAGATAGTAGGGGGAAAATGGGAGAGAAAGCGATTGGGCTAGGGAAATAGCTCTGTCACCCATGAGGGCACCAGCAAGGTAAGCGATGGCATTGATACTATTCAGGATAATACTATATTTCATTCGGGATTTTTCTGAGGTCAGGTCGTAGAGAGTGTTGAAAGAACTCAGGTCATAAGCTGCCCAGAGGAAGCCAGAGAGAATCTGGACGAATACAATAAAGCTAACCTCTCGAGAAACCGTCCAGAGAATAGGAAGTGTTCCTAAGAAGGTAGCCGAAAAGGCAAGGACATTACGATTTCCGTAAAGGTCACAGATTTTGCCCCAAATAGGCATGGCAAGGGCTTTGATCAGCATGGGAATAGCTAAAACATAAGTAAAAGTCCAGTAAGAGAAATGTAGTTCTTCGAGCATATAGGGGGTGAAATAAGGTCCAGAAAGGTAAACGGCCATATTCATCAGGACGCTTTGCATTAAGAAGGGGAAGAATGGGGTTTTGGGAAGTTTTCTTAAAGCCTGTCCTATTCTGGTTTCTGAGAGAAGGGGCTTGGGCGGAGGGGCAGTGGCTTCTTCTACCTGGAGAAGAAAATAGAAAGAGAAAATTCTCGAGATAAAGGCAAAGAAAAAGAGAATGGCATAACCCCACCACAGCAGATAATTTTTGTTCATGACTTGAAGAAAGAATCCTGCGGCAAGGAAAGAGAAAAGTGAAAAGAAACCTGTGATGCTATTTCTGAGACCATAGTATCGCCCTCGAAGTGGGGATGGTACCAGAAATCCCATCCAGTCAATCCAGGCAGGGACAACCACCATACCAAGGGTGAAGTAGAGAGTAATACTGACCACAATCAAGGTGATACCCAGAGAGGAGGGGAGTATCATTCCTATCATAATGGGAAAATAGAGAAAGGCCTGGATGAAAACCACAGAGGTGACCATTTTTTTGCGGCTGCGGAAGAGTCTCACCATTTGAATACTAAGAAGCTGGGCTAACGAACCCATTGCCTGTGGGAGAGAACCAACCAATCCAATCACAAAATGGCTTGCCTTCAGAGCCACAACATAAGCACCAAAAAAAGACTCCCCAAAGCCTACCATCATCGTATAAAAGCATCCATCAATGATAGATGCCCGTAGCGAGGCTGAGAGTCTTTGTTTGCGTGATAAATGAGATTTGTCTTCTTGAGAACTCATATATTTTATATTATAGGCGAGAGAATAAAAAAAAGCAAGCGGATTCAAACAAACTCCGCCCATCGTTTTGATGGGCGGAGAAAGAAGTATTAGTGAAGAATCTCTTCATAGTCCTGCACAGAACCATTATCGAGACAGCACTCGATGATACGTCTTCCGGTGGAGGAGAGATCATTTGTAAGGAACTGCTTAAGCTCTTCTCTAAAAAATACCTGAAGCATTTTGGCACCTTTGTCATAGGCTTCATCACCAACGTCAGGCTGGAGGTTTACCTGAAGAAGACTTTTTGGGACATAAATACCTTCAAACTTCATGTATTCAAGGGCATATCCGAGGAGTGAACATCGAGCGGGTACAAGCTGGGAAGGTTTTATTCTGGCACTCCCACGTTTAGCAAGATATTCTCTCACTACCCATTCAGGCATAAAACCGACTTTGTAAGCACCAATATGTTGATTTGGGATAAGAAGATACAAGGTATCAGTAAAATCCTGGAATTGCTCTAACAACAGGTTGGCATAGCGGACCATTTTTCCGGTAGCAAAGGGCCAGAATGAACCAACTCCTTCACTTGAGAGAGCAGCTATATTGCCGGCGATGCTGGGATTGCTATGTCCACGGGGACTGACAAGTCTCCAGAGCCAGGCAAGAGCAGGAGGAAGCACATGGGTAATACCAATGATACCGTAAGATGG
>JBKBIS010000139.1:0-4680 GCA_046294145.1 Brevinematales bacterium
GGTATTTTGCTCTGGCAAGAGGATTTCAATCAGGTACTATCGACATAAAAGCCTGGCCAATGAAGAAATGGTTTTTCACCAACTATCACTATGTGGTTCCTAAGCTCACTCCAGATATCTCCTGGACGCCGGATTTCTCTTTTTTCTCTCAAAAAACACAATTAGCCTTAGAAGAGAAAAAGCCAACAAGAATTACTCTTGTAGGCCCCTATACCTTCTACAAATTAAGCCGAAGAGAAAATATCTCTGCAACACTCCTGAAAGAAAAACTTCTTTCTAGTTATCAGAAAATCTTCAACACTTACTCTTCTTTTGTCTGGCAATTAGACGAACCTGCCCTGGTCCTGGATATGAATACAGAGGACAAAGAGATATTTTCCTTTTTTTACCAGCAGCTTGCCCCCGTGTATGGAAAACACATCCATCTTCAAACCTATTTTGGAGACATTCAAGATCTCTACAAAGAAGTTATCTCTCTCCCTATTCGTAGTTTAGGACTGGATTTTATAGACGGAAAGGGAAACCATGCTCTTCTTGAACAGTATGGCTTCCCGCAAGACAAGATTCTCTATGCCGGAATTCTTTCAGGTCGAAATATCTGGAAATCTCACCCATCTACTCTTCTCCCTGTGAAGCAATCCCTTGAACGCCATACTACACATGAAAATATCGTTCTTTCCACCTCTTGCTCTCTTCTCCATGTACCTTATACACTTCAAGGCGAAAATCCACCACCTCCATTAGCCAACCATCTTTCGTTCGCTATGGAAAAAATAGAAGAACTCAAAAACATAGCCTCTCAATGGAACAATCATAGCCTTTCTCATGATCTTTCACCCCTTTCTTCTCATTCTTCTTTGTTGAATCCAGAACTTCAGAAAACCATAGAAAAACTTGGTTATGAAGCCTTTCACCGTCCTCTCCCCGTTGAAAAGAGACTTCCTCTGCAAAAAAAACTTCTCAAACTTCCGCTTTTTCCTACAACAACTATTGGATCTTTCCCTCAGACGAAAGAACTCAGGAAAATTCGAAAAGCTTATCAGGAAGGCAGTCTCTCCCCACAGGAGTATGAAGAGCAACTCCGCACGATGATTCAGCAGTGTGTAATCAAACAGGAAGAAATAGGTCTAGATGTTCTCGTCCACGGGGAATATGAAAGAAACGATATGGTTGAATACTTTGCAAACTTTTTGAGTGGTTTCTGGACAAGTAAGCATGGTTGGGTTCAATCCTACGGATCCAGGGCAACAAAACCACCTATTATTTATGGAGATATCAAAAGGCTCAAATCCATGACTGTTCCCTGGATAACATATGCTCAATCACTTACGAAAAAACCTATGAAAGCTATCCTGACAGGTCCTATTACCATCATCAACTGGTCCTTTTGTCGAGAGGATGTATCTCTTCGTGAGGTGGCTTACCAGATAGCACTGGCTATCAGAGAAGAGATAGACGAACTCCAGAAAAATGGTATTCCTATCATTCAAGTTGATGAAGCCGCTCTCAGAGAAAAACTGCCTCTCAGAAAAAAAGACTGGCAAGAATATTTAGAGATCTCTACCTCTGCTTTCAGGCTTGCCACCAGTGGCATAAAACCTGAAACTCAACTCCATACCCACATGTGCTATAGCGAGTTTTCAGAAATTGCTGACGCCATTGAAGCCATGGATGCAGACGTACTCACCATTGAGGCCTCTCGTTCTGACCTTGATGTCATCGAATCACTTCGGAACTATAGCCAGAAAAGAGATATCGGTCCTGGTGTGTATGATATTCACTCACCACGTATCCCTTCAGAAGAAGAAATCATGACTACTATTCAAAAACTTCTGACCGTTATCCCTGCTGAACATCTCTGGATAAATCCAGACTGTGGACTCAAAACCCGTCAAGAACATGAGGCTTATGAAAGCCTTACCCATATGGTCAGAGTAGCACAAAAACTTCGCGAAAACCTACCTTAATACCTCATCATGGAGGAGAATTTTCCCCCTGCATCAAAAACAAAAAGCCCCTCTTTTGACAAAGAGGGGCTTTCACTTTTTTCTTTAGTCACCTGCTTCAGAAACCGCCACATCAGGTACGGGAAAGTTTTTGAGAATATATTCCTGAGCAAAAGCCACAGACTTTCCAAGCTCAAACTTATAGCCCAGCTCTTTCAAGGCAAGCTCCATCGCCTGCAGTTCAACAAGAATATCTGACTTGTCCACATACCCAAGATGCCCAAGACGGAAAATTTTCCCTTTCATTGTTCCCTGGCCACCGGCAATCGTTACCCCATATTTATCCCGCATATAGGCAGGAATCTTGGCTCCATCAATACCATCGGGCACACGAATAGCCGTCACAGAATCTGAAGGCCGAACATGAGGCACATCTGCGAAAAGTTTCAAGCCAATAACCTGAACTGCCTGACGGAAAGTCTCAGCTACAAGGTAATGACGCTTGATCACGTTATCAATACCTTCTTCCAGCATCATTTTGAGAGCTACATTCAGTCCCATAAAAAGACTGATAGCTGGTGTCCAGGCTGTAGTCTTCTTTTCGAGGTTTTTCTTTTCCTTGGCAAGATCAAAGTAAAAACGGGGCAATTTAGCCTCTTTCATGAGATTTTCAGCTTTGGTAGAATAGGCTACAAATGCAAGTCCAGGAGGTATCATAAATGACTTCTGAGCCCCAGCAATGGCCACATCAATACCCCAATTGTCCATCTCAAACTCCATGGCTCCAATAGCTGTAATACCATCAACAACCATAATCGCTGGAGTTTCTCTCACCACAGCAGCAATACCCTTCACATCAAAAGCAACCGCTGTTGATGTTTCACTGTACTCAGTATACACCCCTTTTGCCTGAGGATATTGCTTCAAGGCCTCACGCACTTGCTCCGGTTTGATATCCTTTCCATAGTCATTCTTGAGTTCAACCACATTGAGTCCATAAGCACGACCAATCTCAGCAAACCGCTCACCAAACTTCCCGGCAGAAAGCACAATAATCGTATCCCCAGGAGACATAAAATTCGTAATGGAAGCCTCCATTCCACCAGTACCAGACGACGTAAGTGTCAGAACAGGAGATGATGTCTTAAAAACCTTTTTGAGCATCTCTGAGTTTTCAGCCACTACCTCAGAAAATTGGGGGGTTCTGTGGTGCATCAAAGGGCGAGCCATTTCTACCAGTACTTCACTGGGAACAGCTGTAGGACCCGGAGCACACAGAAAACGCTTCATCATAGCCTTTCCTCCTTGTTGTAAATCTTTCCCTCTTATTCAAAGGGAAGTATAGTATGTAGCAAAAGAAGATTTTTCGCAACTATTTTCTCTTTTGTCCTCTTTAAAAGAAACATTACCGAGTATAATGTGAAAATAGATATTCAGTTTTACGCGTGAAAAGACACATCCCTCACAAGTTCTTAAGAAATTTATGTCCAAAATTTGAAAAATATTTTTGCTCCCTATAAAATACTCAACATATTATGTACAATATACAAAAGGAGTTTCATATGAAAGACATGATTCACCGTCTCCACCTCCCCCAAGAAATCGGCGATATTCTTCAAGATTGCCCATCACTAACCACCTTCAACACTCGCCAGGAACTTCTTGAACTCTGTCTCGGCTCTCCAGGGAATAATATTTATGAAGTAAAATATACCGTTGACAACACAACAGAAATCATAGAAGCCACCGTCATACGCTGTAAAAATGGGATTGTTGTCAACTATCCAGACCCTTACATGCGTCGTCGGGATCCAAATAGTATGGTGATCGGTGATGAAAAAGAAACTGACAAGCCAACTTTTCAGGAAAAGTACAATCGTCCCTTTGATGAAGTACGAAAGTCCACTTTTGAATGGCTTTCAAAACAAGAGCTTCTCATTATGCCCTTTGTGAGTGGTGATGATTCATTGAATTACTACTCTCTTCTCATTGCCCCTAAAAATGCTTCCTTCTTTGCTTTGATGTTAGCTGATATTCAGGGATTTATTCCCTTTGATTCGCTACCAAAAGACTTCAAACCTCTTGCCATCGTGTATGTAGCCCCAACCTTCCGCCATACTCATTTTGATGGCAAACAGGTTGTCGTCCACAACCGCCTCAACCATATTCATGAAGTGTTTTCTTATAACCTGTATCCTGGCCCAAGTGCCAAAAAGGGAGTATATAGTGTTCTCCTTGATATCGGAGAAAAAGAAGGCTGGCTCTCCGTCCATGCTGCCTCCGTAAAAGTCATTACCCCCTATGATAACGAACTTGTCATGCTCCACGAAGGTGCCTCTGGTGGTGGAAAAAGTGAAGTTAATCAGCAAATTCAACGGGAAAAAGACAACAAAATTGTCCTGGCCACTCATCTTCGTACTCAGGATAAAATTTACTTAGAACTTAATGAATCCTGTGATCTGAGGCCTATTACGGACGATATTACCCTTGTCCACCCAAAGTTTCAAAAAAACCACAAGAAAATGGTCATCAAAGACGCTGAACAGGGATGGTTCATACGGGTGGATAATATTCCTCACTATGGAACTGATCCTCACCTTGAAAGTATCTGTACCCAACCAGCCGAACCTTTAGTTTTTCTCAATATTGATGCTGTCCCAAACTCAACAGCATTGATCTGGGAACACATTGAAGATACCCCGGGAAAAAAGTGTCCCAATCCTCGCGTTATTCT
>JBKBIS010000013.1:0-12584 GCA_046294145.1 Brevinematales bacterium
AACACCTTCTTCTTGGCATTGTCAATACGAAAGAGAGTGGACTCAAACAGCTCTTTGAGAGTGTAAACCTCCGCTATGACAGGATTCTTTTGACCATCAAAAACCTTCGCGGTTCCCACCGGGTGACTGATGAAACTCCAGAAGGAAAGTATCAAGCCCTGGAAAAGTACACCCGCGATCTCACCGAGCTTGCCCGTCAGGGCAAACTTGACCCCGTAATAGGGCGAGATGCTGAAATACGCCGTGCCATGCAGGTACTCACCCGTCGCACAAAAAACAACCCAGTTCTGATCGGAGAAGCCGGTGTGGGGAAAACAGCTATCGTAGAAGGTATAGCCCGACGTATTGTGAGTGGAGATGTTCCTGATAGTCTCAAAAACAAACGGATCCTCTCCCTCGATCTAGGGCTTCTCATTGCCGGTACCAAGTTTCGAGGTGAATTTGAAGAGCGTTTCAAGGCACTCTTGAAAGAGGTAGTTGATTCCAATGGAGAGATTATTCTTTTTATCGATGAACTTCATACCATTGTCGGCGCAGGATCAGCAGAAGGAGCCATTGATGCAGGCAACATGATCAAACCCGCTCTTGCCCGTGGAGAAATCAAGGTTATCGGTGCCACCACTCTTGACGAATACCGCAAGTACATCGAGAAAGATAAGGCTCTTGAGAGACGTTTCCAGGCGGTGTATGTAGCCGAACCATCCATTGAGGATACTATATCCATTCTCCGTGGGCTGAAAGAGAAGTATGAACTCCATCATGGTATTCGAATTGCCGATTCAGCTCTGGTAGCTGCAGCCCAGCTCTCAGTGCGCTATATTACCGAACGCCACCTCCCAGACAAGGCTATTGACCTTGTTGATGAGGCTGCATCCAAGATCAGGCTTGAGATTGAGAGCCAGCCCCAGATTATTGATGATCTGGAAAGAAAGATTCTCCGTCTTTCTATTGAAAAAGAGGCTCTGAAAAAAGAAAAAGGCCCAGACTCCACTGAACAACTTCAGAAAGTAGAAAAAGAACTCTCTGAACTCCAGGAAAAAGCCTCAGTTCTCAAGAGTAGATGGACACAAGAACGTGAAATCATCCATCAGATTAAAAATATCAACCAGGAGATTGACAATCTCCGTATAGAAGAAGAACGTTATCAGAGATCTGGCCAGCTTGATAAAGTAGCAGAAATTCGCTATGGTCGTATCCCTGAGAAACAAAAACAACTAGAAACCCTCCAGCAAAAATTAAGTGCCATGGAGAGTGGGGAACGTCTTCTGAGAGAGGAAATCACTGAAGAGGATATAGCCCGTGTGGTTTCCGAATGGACAGGAATTCCTGTGAATCGAATGCTTGAGTCAGAGAAACAGCGGCTTCTTCACCTGGAGGAGGCCCTTAAGGCTCGCGTGGTAGGACAGGACCATGCCATCAAGTCCGTGGCCAACGCGATACGCCGTTCCCGGGCAGGTATCCAGGAAGAAAACCGTCCCATCGGGAGTTTTCTCTTTCTTGGCCCAACCGGTGTAGGAAAAACTGAACTCTCCAAGGCACTTGCTGAATTCCTCTTTGACACAGAGAAAGCCCTTGTCCGTATTGATATGAGCGAATACATGGAAAAATTCAGTGTGCAACGCCTCATTGGAGCCCCTCCCGGCTATGTGGGATACGAAGAGGGTGGACAACTCACCGAAATAATCAGACGGCGTCCCTATGCTGTTATCCTCTTCGACGAGATTGAGAAGGCCCATCCAGATGTCTTCAATATCCTTTTACAAATCATGGACGATGGAAGACTCACCGATGGACAGGGAAGAACCGTTAACTTTACCAACACAGTGATCATCATGACAAGCAATATCGGTTCCAATCTCTCTCCAAGTATTCAGGGATTTACCTCTTCTCAGGAGAAGGAAGAGATAGACGAAAGGATGCGAGCCATTCTGAAGGAATACTTTAGACCTGAGTTCTTAAACCGCATCGATGAGATTATAACCTTCCACAAACTCAGTAGCCAACATATGAAAGATATTATAGAGATTCAGCTTCGCCGCATCAGAGATCGTCTTGCTGCCAAAAAGATCAAATTGGAACTTACTGAAGCAGCCAAAAACTACCTGGCTCAAGAAGGATATGATGAGGAGTTTGGCGCACGGCCTCTTAAGCGAGCATTACAGAACCTGCTTTTGGATCCTATTTCAGTCCATATTCTCTCAGGCGAAGTGCGGGAAGGACAAACCATTACCGTTGATCTCAAAAATGGTTCTCTTTTCTTCCAGACCAGCTAACTCTTCAGGCTGTCTCCTCAAAATGGAGACAGCCTTTCTCATTTTGTGCTTATCTGAGACTTTCTCTTCCGTAATAAAATCAACTTTTTAAACCCCAACTGAGAAAGCCTGTCTCCACTGGCACCCAAATAGACTATCCCCCAAACACCATATCTATGGCCAACATACAAGATATCCCCAAAAAGCATCGATGTCAACAAACCCTTTCTTTTCTTACTCTGTTAGAAAGTCTCCTGGATACCATGACAATCCGTCCTTTATGAGGACCTGCCCGAGAAGAAAAACACCTTTGTTTTACAGAACAACTCCATAGCCTTTCCCACAAAGAACAGAAAATTGAAACAATGTAATGATTTATCCATCTTAAAATTCAAATCTTTTTATCCCAGCCTTTGCTTCATCCGAACAAGAAAATTCAACGCATCAATCGGTGTCATCTGATTGAGATCAAGCTTCTTGATCTCTCTGGCCAGCCAGTCATAACTCTCCGCTGTTAACTCCTCAAAAAGAAGATCCTGTTTTTCCTTTTGCCCACGATAAAGACGGGCAAATTCTGTTTCTACCTCTGCTTGTGTTTTTAAACCTTCCTTTTCAAGAGTTCGCAAAATAGTGCGCGCCCGTTCGATAACCTCCAGAGGGATACCAGCAAGCCTTGCCACATGAATCCCATAACTTTTATCAGCCGGTCCGGGAATTACCTTTCTCAGAAAAACAAGATCATCGTTCTGTTCCCGAACCGCTACCGTGTAATTTTTAATACCTGCTTTTTCTCCCAACTGAGTGAGTTCATGATAATGCGTCGCAAAAAGAGTTCTAGCCTTTTTCTCCGGATGGTCCGCAAGATACTCAATCACTGCCCACGCAATGGAAAGCCCGTCATAGGTAGAAGTACCCCTCCCCAGCTCATCCATAATGATAAGACTTTTAGGAGTAGCATAGGTAAGAATACGAGCCGCCTCCTGCATTTCTACAAGAAAGGTAGACAATCCCTGAGAAAGATTATCCGATGCCCCAATACGAGTAAAAATCTTGTCCACTACCCCGATATGGGCCTCCCTTGCAGGGACAAAGGAACCCATTTGTGCCATAAGCACAATCAAAGCATTTTGCCGAAGATAGGTAGATTTGCCAGCCATGTTAGGCCCTGTCAGGATAACAAGAAAGTCGTTTTCATCCATTTCTGTATCATTAGGCACAAAAAGATTCCTACCAAGTGAATGTTCTACAACAGGATGACGACCATCCACAATCCTGAGAACCTTGTGATTCGATAAAACAGGCCGTGTGTAGTGTCTATCTACAGCCACAAAAGCCAGTGTGGTGACTACATCAAGATAGGCCACGTTTGAAGCTATTTCGGCAAGAAGAGTCGTATAAGTAAGTATCTTCTCCACTATCTGATGAAAAATCTCTTCTTCCAACTTTGCAATACGCTCTGAGGCTGTCGCTACTTTAGCCTCGTATTCTTCCAGTTCCGGCAGAGTATAACGCTCTGCATTCACCAAGCTTTGCTTCCGTATATAATGAGGTGGAACAAGATGAAGATTTGCCTTGCTCACCTCAATAAAATAGCCAAACACATTATTGTAGCGGACCTTGAGAGAGGCAATCTTGGTTCGTTCCCTTTCCCTCTCCTGAAGCTTCAAAATGAAATCTCTTCCCTCCCTGAGAAGACGACGGATATCATCAAGGTCCTGATGAAAACCTTCTCGAATCACCTCACCCTGAAAGTTCGAAGGCGGATCCTCGTTAAGAGCAGATTCAAGGAGAGAAATCATCTCTTCTATTGAGAGACGGGCTTGTTTTTCTGAATATCCCTCTATGGTTATATAGGGAAGAAGATCAAGAATCCCCTTCAGACTTTGTTTCAACTGAATCAGATCCCTGGGAATGACTTTGCCCAGCTCCAGTCTGGTGTGAAGACGCTCTATATCCGTAATAGAACGAAGCTTCTCTCGAATTTGAGAGGTTATCACACTCTCCTTAACAAAACGCTCAACATCGTTTAAGCGTTCCTCTATCATAGGAATCTTGGCCAGAGGATACAAAATCCACCGCTTCAAAAGCCTTGTTCCCATAGGGGTCATGGTCTCATTGAGAACCTCAAAAAGAGTATGCTGAACACTCCCATCCCACAGGTTGGTGGTAAGTTCTAAATTGCGAATGGTGAAATCATCCATTTCCACATACAGAGCAGATTCCACCAGCTGAATACGCTCAAGAAGCCGGGAAAAATTTCGTTTCAGATGAGGATTTCCCACCTGGGTTTCTTCAAAATAACGAAAGACACCTGCCAGTCCTCGTAGCATCCCTTTTTGGGGAAAACGTTTTTCCAACGTTTTTAAAACTTCTTTAGGAAAGTAGCCCTCATCAAAATACCACACAGGCATAGACTGGACAAGCACACTCAATCGAGACAAGAAATTCATCCATGCCTTCCAGGAATGGAGTTCCTCACGATAGAGACACTCAAGGGGTTGATAGCGCATCCATTCATCCTGAATAGCTCGCAAAACATCCGAAGGAGAACCAGAAAAAATATGCCCATAGACATCACCAGTGGAAAGATCAGCCATCCAGAGAAAGTATTCACTCCCCTCATGGTAGAGAACAGCCAGATACTGATTGAAAACCTCCGAAGAAAGATCTGGAGAAAGGATCGTAGCCGGAGTGATAATTTCCACAATATCGCGCTTCACCAACTTTTTGGTTTTGGAAGGATCCTCCAGTTGCTCACAGATGGCTACTTTTTGATTATTCTTTACAAGCTTTTGGATATAAGTCTGGGCTGCATGAAAGGGGAAACCCGCCATCGGCATATCATTACGCGAGGTGAGGGCAATATTCAGAATCTGCGAGGCCACCTTCGCATCCTCATAAAACATCTCATAAAAATCACCAACGCGAAAGAGAAGAATCTTGTCAGGATGGCGGGCTTTGATCTCTTTGTATTGTCGCATCATAGGGGTTAGAGAATCGAGATCATTCATGAATACCTCCCGCCGTTCTTGCCAAGAGGGTCAACCCTCCTTTATTTACATCTTTTCCACAATGAAAAGAGTTTCACCTGATTGCACCGGAGAAGCATTCGTCTTGAGAATCTGCACAATTTTTCCCTTTACCTCGGCTTTGATTTCATTCATTACTTTCATAGCTTCTACAATAGCTACGGTCGTATCAGGAGAAACCATATCCCCAACCTTGACAAAAGGAGGTGAATCTGGAGAAGACGCCTCATAAAAGGTTCCCACAATAGGAGATTTTATCTTGAAATATCTTGATTCATCATCATATTCCGAAGAAGAAGTTGCCGCAGAGGGCATGGAAGCTCCAGAGGTACTTGCTGGTGCTGGCATCGGCTGCACAGGAGTAGCCGGCATCTGAACAACAGGGGCAACAGAAGGTGCCGAAACAGAAAGGGGAACCGTTTCTTTTCGCCTTGAAACACGAAAATACACCTCCTCCCCTTCGGCTATCTCTATCTCCTCAATGTTTGTTTCCTGAAACAGGGATTTAATTTGTTTCAAAAACTGGCTATCAAAACCCATGATTTCCTTGGCCATATACCACCTCCGTATTTCCTTGAGGTATTATTATACATTAGTTTTCTTTTTTCATCAAGTTTCCCAAGAAAAATTGCCATATTTTTTTTTTCTTCATTATAATAAAAACATGAGAGAAAAAACTATTATCGACTTTGCTCTTCGTTCCTGGATTATAGCTATTGTCTCATGGATTTCGATCCTCATGGGATTCTTAACTCTTTTTTTTGGCATAGGATCTCTTTTATCTCTTTTCCCCCAATCATCTACTTTCATGGGGATAACAGGAATCCTGTGCAGCATTGTGCTTTTTTGGATTGGATGGTATAGTTTTTTCAAGCCTCGTCGCTACCATGCCTTTTTTTCTCGTCTCATTCTGTTGCTCTGGACATCGTATTTCCTGTGGCATATTCTTATGTTCGATGGGGACTTTCCCTATCATGCGCTCGTCTTTTTTGCTACCTTTTCGGCTCTTGCTTTTCTTCTCCTTGGTCTCAAAGAAGGTATAGTCTGGCATTGTATCCTCTTTTTGATAGAAAGCCTTATCTTCTTTTTCATGCATACAAATTTTTTCTCCCGTGGCATGGTTTTCTTTCAGATTACCACCAGTACTTTGTTTGGAATTTTTGCCTGGCTTCTGGATTTCTCTCGATCTCTTTTGGCACAAAGGCTCTATCTTCATCCTGTCACAAACCTCGCCAATCGCAATTATCTCATTGATTTTCTTCAACAAACACCTGTATCATGGCTTATGATTCTCAATATCAGCAATTTCAAAGAATTCAATGACCTTTTCGGGTACCGCATAGGTGATCGGATTCTCTCAGAGATAGCCTCTCGTTTAAAATTGTTAGGTGAAAAGTATCGTTCTCTTCTCATTTGTCATCTCCATAGTGATGAATTTGCAATTGCAGGACAAGAGAAATGGAACAAGTCCTTTCTCCAGAACTTTTGTGAAGAAGTGTTTGTTTTCGTAGCAGAAAAACCCCTTTCTCTTCCTTCCCTCCCCCCTATTCGTCTCACATTGCATGCGGGCATCAGTGATCATAGAGAAAACCTTCTGGGCACGGCTGATATGGCCTTTCGCTATGCAGTATCTCAGGGAAAATTTTATGCCTTTTATGATGAAAGTATGTATGTTATCAAATCCTATGAAAACAATATTCAAGCCGCTCTTCTCCTGCAAGATGCTATAGAAAACAACCGCATAGTTCCCTTTTTTCAACCCATTGTGAATCTTGAAACAGGGAAGATAGAAAAATATGAATGTCTGGTACGCATCGTAGACAGAAATGGCAAAACCTACGAACCAAAGTTTTTTCTCTTTGTGGCCCAGCGAAATCAACTTTATAGCTCTATTACACGTACGATGATCAAAAAGTGTTTTGAAATCTTTTCAAAAATCGATGAAGATTTCTCCATCAATCTCTCTTATCAGGATCTCGTTGACCCTGATACGTTAGCTGTGATTTTCTCAGAACTTGCCTCTCACCCGGAGGTATCTGTTCGATGCATCTTTGAAATTGTCGAAGAAATGGCTATTCAGGATTTTCATATTGTAGAAGAATTCATACATCAGGTCAAACGATATGGGGCACGGGTAGCCTTAGACGATTTTGGTAGTGGTTACTCAAACTTTGAGTATCTTGTCAAACTTCCCTTTGATTATATCAAAATTGATGGTACTCTCATCGAAAGACTACCCGATGATCCACGTTATCAGGCTGTGGTAGAAAACATCGTAAACTTCTCAAAAAAGATTGGCAGCAAAACCGTGGCTGAATTTGTCTCTTCAGAGGAGATTCACCATCAGATAAAAAAGACCCACATTAATTACGGCCAGGGGTACTACTATGGGAAACCAGAACATTTTCCGGCTTCTCCGAGAGATAGGCATTTTTCTTGAAATTTTTCTCTTCACAAACCTCTATGGACTTTACTGGAATGGAAGTTCACCCCTTCCATTGCCTTTTGTTGGCCAGGGTGTAATCCGTGCTTCGTTAGAAATACCTCTTGTCACCAACATACCTCTTTCCTTTACCTATATCAGTAACCTCTTTATTATCCAGCCCTTCTCGTCCCTTCCTGAAAAAACTGTCAAGGATGGTCTTCTTCATATTAGCTACCCTTGGAAAGAAACATCCTATTCCATACGTCTGGTAACTATTCCACCAGAGATATCTTTTCTCTATATTCCCGAGCTGGGACGGGGGAAAAGTGGGCTTGTTCTCTATCAGATAAAATCCCTGGCACCATTTCAAACCTGGCTTGTGGATAGTATGGGTCTTGTGTACCACCCCTATTCCCAAAACAATATCTGGATAACCTTAGTTGGCTGGCCTCTTAGTGCAACCCAGTACCAGATCAAAATTGTCGTTGAGGATGCAGCTAGAAACAGGGTGGAAAAGCCTCTCCCCATCACTTTCTTCAAAACCAGTTATCGAGTGAGAACTGTATCCCTGGCCTCCGATTTCTCCAAAACACAAGGACAGGAGGTTAATCTCACGAATCTCACAGGTGATCCACTGAAGGACTACGATGCCCTCATGAGAGAATTTGCCAGACAGACCAAGGTAAGTATTTTTAACCTCACATACAAACGTCCCTCAATAGGAACAAGTTTTTTGACCAACATCGCCTTTCTTCCCATCTCTAATTACTCCCTCTCCAGTCTCTTTGGTGATGAAAGACGTTTTTTTCTTGAGGGAAAAACTGTGCGAAGCTCCTACCACAACGGTATTGACTTTGTGGCTCCTTCCAACACACCCGTCTTTTCACCATGGGGTGGAAAGGTACTTTTTGCCGACTACAACGGAGGTGGAGGAAACACCGTCGTGGTTGACCATGGTCTTGGCTTGCATGCTATCTATATGCATTTAGAAAAAATCAAGACAAAAGCAGGGGAAACAATATCGCCCGGACAAATGATAGGCATTATCGGAAAATCCGGCTACTCCACAGGCATCCATCTTCATCTTGGCTTTTCCATCCAGGGAAGATATGTAGACCCATCAGACTGGACAAACACTACATGGATTGAAAACAACATCATAACCCCTATGAAGCAGTTTCTTCATCCACAAAAAAACGGGGAGATTTCTTCCTCTCACAAGGAGTAGATATGAAAAGGTTTCTTTTCTGGCTTTGTGTTCTTCCTCTATTGGGCTACAGTTTTGGAAAAAACAAAGTGATCTATTATAGTTATGACTGGAGTATTGCCTTTTCTCCCCATTTTGAACTCCATATTCCCCGTACACATACAAATCTCATAAAAGAAACACTTGCCCTTTTAGAAGAAGCCTATAACCATCATGAGGCTTTTTTTGACCATTCGCTACAAAAAAGGATCCAGGTTATTCTTTATCCAAACCAGATTGACTTCCTCAAAAACAATATCATACCCTGGACAGAAAGAGGCACAGAAGGTTTCACAGAACTTTCGCGTGGCAGAGTAGCCATTTACTATACTCCAAAACGTACCGAAATGAAACACTACATCTATCATGAACTTGCCCACGTGTTTCAACTCTCGCTCTGGTCAGATCCCCAAAAATTGGACATGCAACTCATGAATGTCCCTCTCTGGGTAGTAGAAGGACTTGCCGAATGGGCCTCTGTTGGCACTACCATCGAAGGAGATAGGTATGTTGCCAACCTTCTCTATCGGGGAAAACTTCCTACCCTCCAGGAGTTAAACAACCTCTATCAATTGCAATCCTTTCAGTACTACCTTGTCTACAAAATGGGGGCTCTCTTCTATGCCTTTGCCGAAGAAAGGTGGGGGGAAAATGTGGTAAAAACCATCGTGCATGGACTGGCCAAAAAAAGAAACTGGACAAAAGTTCTCTCTGAAGAGCTGAAAATCTCCGAGGATGTTCTTTCTCGTGAGTTCAGGGAATTTTTGAGCAGGCGATATTTCCCCCTTTATCCCGCTGACAAAACACCAGAAAAACTTCATGAGAAGGAAAATTTTGAAGCCCACATTTTGTGGATAAGTGACTGTGAATTCATCTCGATGGGAGTAGATAGATATTATCCCGTCTATTTCCTCTACAACACCAATAATGGTTCCAGAAAAACTATAGACAAAATGGGCATCAGTGAAGAAAATCTCTACTTCCAGTATCAGAGAAATCATCTCTCCAAAAGCACCAATGGAGTGGTTTGCTGGTTAGTTGAGGGTGGAGATAGGTATCGCCTTGTGCTTTACAATACAAAAACAAAAAAGAAAACCACTCATACTCTGCCTTATCGAGTGTTTTTCTCACCCGATATCTCACCCTCAGGAGAGGAAGTCGTTTTCGTCGCCACTGAAAACGGCCAGTATGTCCTTGCTGTCTACAATATCCATACCCAGAAAACAACCCCCCTGATAACCACATCTTATGTCATGGATACACCGCGCTGGTTTGATAGTGACCAGATTGTTCTTTCGGCCAATTTTCATCATGGGCAGGAAAATGAGAATATGGATCTTTACCTCTACGATAGAAGGAAAAACGAATGGCTCTGGCGAATGGATAGTGGAGTAGCAGATGAAATGCCTTTTGTATGGGATGATGGGAAGAAAAAAAACATTCTCTTTGTTAAACAGGGAGCTTTTCCCTCGTTATGCCTCTATAGCCCATCTGAGCACTCTCTTTCTCTTCTCTTCACCCATCCTGGAGAAATGAGTTTTCCTGTCATGGAAAAAAATAACCTCTATCTCACCCTCTACGATGCTGGCACCATGGCTCTTTACAAGCTTCCTCTTGAAAAAGGAAACCTGATCCCTGTTTCTGTGGAAAAGACTCCACTCCCTTCCCTTGAAGCACAAAGAAAACACCTTGAACCGTTTGATCTCAAACCCTATACCCCGAAACTCTACCCGGATGGACTATTTTTCATCATGAGTGTCAACTCGTATGGTGACTTCGGCATGGCTGGCATTTTTACCGGAAGTGATACCCTTGGAGACCATCAGTTCTACTCCTTTGTGGACTCGGTTTTTGTCGGGGCAGATCCTCGTTTAGCAGGATGGAATTTTGAAGTCGGGTATTCTTTTCTCAAGTATCGCCCCCAAGTCGGCCTTCGTTTCCTTCATTACAACAACCTTTTCTACGAATGGATTCAATTCCCGGACTTCTATCAGGTGGGAAATGCCTATTTTGACAAATGGCAGGGGGATATACTATTCACCTACCCTCTCTCTACATTTCAACGAATCGAGGCAAAACTCAGCTACCAATCAATAAACTATTCCTTCGTCTTCAATGGCGATCTCGTTCTTACCAACGCTCAGGGAGTGTTTCTCTCCACTGCTTATGTCTTTGACAATACCCTTGATTCTGCCATAGGTCCGCTTGATGGAATCCGAATGGTATTTTCTTTAGACCAGGGAATACCCTTGAACACCCTTGGAGTTTTTGCCACCCGTTTTGTAGGGGATTTTCGTATTTACGTGATGATTGTTCCAGGTTATGGGTTGGCTACACGACTATCAAGTGGTACTATTTTTAATCATGACGAAAATCACCCTCCTTCCCTCTTCTTCATTGGTGGGCATAACTCAATCAGGGGATATCCCTCTGGGGTATTCCGCGGAGACACTACATTTGTCTTTAATACCGAATTTCGATTCCCTCTCATCCGTTATTGGCAGCTGGGCTTTCCGCCCATTGTTCTTCCCACTATATGGGGAGTAGGATTTGTCGATATTGGGGCAACAGCCTATCGTGAAAACCTTGAAAACTTCCGTGGAAGAACAGAGAATGGAGAACTTCAGGATATCAAGATGAGTATAGGATGGGGACTTAGACTTGCTCTGGCTCAGGAGATCAAACTTATCTGGAATATTGCCTATCCCTATAACGGAATATCTCTCTACGGACCAGTCCATGAAATAGTTATTGCCCAGGATTTCTAAAAAAGAAGGGGTCATCCCGGGGGAAGGATGACCCCAAAGTTCAGGAGGTTATCTTAGAGGGAATGTGTGGGTTGTATACCAAAAAAGGAGGGCAAAGCGGCCAGCGGGAATCGAACCCGCGCCATTAGCTTGGAAGGCTAAGGTACTACCACTGTACGATGGCCGCAGAGAGGATATATAGTATAGCATATTTTAAAGAGTTTGTCAAATATTCTGTGAGGAAAATGGTATTTTTTGTCTGGATTCCTTATACTATACATCCAGAAGAAGGGAGTCACAAGGTGCGCAGGATTGCTGTTTTTGTTCTTTTCGTCATTATTGGGATTGTAACCACGCTAAGTGCCGGTTTTTCGGAGGACACAGATCCTTTTGAAAGTGAAACACTTTTCTGGCAACAGAAAAAAGAACGGTTTTCGTTTGTTATCACCAATCAACTCATCATCTCAAATGCAGAGGTAATTGCAGGAATTACTAACTGGCGAATCTCCAATATAACCATGGTATATACCTTCTCTGACGCCTTTGAGGATCTTGTTTCCTTTGATCCTATTGAAGTCTGGGAAAAAGAACTTGCCGAGATGATTTTCCCTGCCAGCTGGTATCATTTGCCTGTGGAAACAGCCTACATCCTATGGCTGAGAAAAAGCCTCAGAAAGGCTTCCGTTGACCTATTGTCAGAAAAGACTCTTTTGAGTTTCTCTCCCGATATATATAAACAGATTTCCCAGGAAAAAAGAAAAAAAGAGGGATCCCTTCTCCCAGAAGAAAAAAAGCCATTGAGCTTCCGTGTCGAGGAATGGGAAAGTGAATTTGTCCTGAGTGGATGGTTTGTGTTTCGGATAAGATATGGGTGGATATGGAAAG
>JBKBIS010000013.1:12594-15663 GCA_046294145.1 Brevinematales bacterium
CCTCCTTTCTTCAACCAATTGGAAGTTTCCAGCCCGGTTTGAATATGGCTCAAAATCTTCGTTTCAACCTCACAGGAAAAATAGGAGAAAGGGTGAACGTCTCTCTATCCCATCAATCAGATAACCCAGAAAACATCTACTCCCTTCAGTACAAAGCCCTTGATAGTGACAAAGGTGTAGTAAGAGAAGTACTTCTGGGAAATGTAGGAATGCAAATACCACAAAAAAGTACCCTCATTAGTAGTGAAGGTATCCCTTCTCAAGGAGTGGGTGTCCTTGGCCGCTTTCAGATGGGAAAACTCTCCTGGCAAAGCCTCTTGCACCTTTCTGGTACTCAAAAGGGATATCGTCGTTTCGTAGGTTCAAAACAATACAAAACAATTTCCTTACGGGAAATCCAATATCTCAAACGCCGTATATTTCTCCTCCCGGACAGCGATATCGATGTAGGAAGCGTGGAAATTCTTGTCCAGACAAATGTTGCCTCAGATAGAAAAATTGACGGACTCTTCTACAAACGGTTGGTCTTTATGCAGGACTATAGTCTCAATCATAGGACAGGTGAAGTAATACTTACTTCTGCCGTGAACCGTGATAAACGTCTTGTCATACGTTATACGCATGGTGGAAATCTCTTTTCCAATCCTGCAGGCCCCTTTTGGCAGGGAATTGACGATAACACCGGTGAAGCCTTTCTCTATCTCTGGAGAGAGGACGCATCCACAGCACCTTATATGCACTACGGTGTATATGCTCTGGGCACAACAGGCTTTGATCCAGGAAAGGGATTCAACATAAGGATAGTGTATACTGCCAATCCCTCCGTAGAAAGTCCCTTTCAGTTTGATTCATCACAATATCGTATCAATCCTTCTATGGGGATTCTCTGGTTTTTTGATCGGATGCCTTTTCCTGGTCCTTCCAATCTCTATACGAATTATACCGATCCTGCCGAAAACGACTCTCTGTACACCCTTGTCTGTTCTTATTACGAACCCGTAAAAAGCTTTCAGATGGATTACAATGTGATCCCCGGGAGTGAAAGTGTTTTTATTAACGGTCGGAAACTTTCCAGTTGGGAATACCTCCTGGTTTCAGCTACTGGTGAACTTATTCTCAATCAAATGAGTGCCCTGCAAGAAAACGATGTTATTGAGGTATATTATGAGTACAAACCCTTTTATGGGGCCGGTGTCCAGAGATTTAGTTGGGCAAACCGGTGGGATTATCCGATTGCTTCTTTCTGGAATATAGGTGGCACCGCTATAGCCACCCTTGCCCAACGAGGAGAAGAGGGGGCACAACTCCCTCAGACACCTGATGGAGTTCTTCTTGCGAGTGTAGACAATACCTTTGATATGGGACAGCTTCTAGGCTGGCAAAATCAGAACAGATGGACCATTCAGGTAGAACAGGCTATCTCTCTATACGACCCAAATACAGCAGGAATGGCTATTGTGGAGGATTTTGAAGGAGGTTCAGAAAGTTTCCAGCTCTCTAAAAGTGAATACCGCTGGATACTTTGTAGCCCTATCACTAATATTGATCATCTCTCTTTCTCTAATCGAGCTCCTCTCATCTATCGTGATTATCGAGAATACAAACCAGATGGAAGTAGTTCTCTTATCCCTTATTATCAATCTCCTTTTGCCGTCTATCCCTATACTGAAAAACCAGGTCCTTATATGGCTTTGGGGGGGCATCTTCCAGCCTCGGAATATCCCAATATCGTTCAGAGTGTCCTTGTGTGGGACTATGACTATAGCAAGGGTGAATGGGTAGGAACTGTCCATCCCCTGGCTCAGGGTCTCACTGTAGACTTAAGCCTCTATGATGAAATTGTCTTCTGGGCAAAGATAGAAACCGATGATGATGGGGATGGTATTTTCCAGGAAAATACCAGTCACACGCTTGATTTTTTTATAGCTGTGGGAAATCTTCCTGAGGATAGTGATGGCGACACAGTTCTCGATGCCGAAAGCAGCACTCAGGACCCGGGATATATATTCAACGATCCCACCAATGGCAGTCCCCTGACAAGGGTAGGAATTGGAAGAGCTGGCAAAGGAGATGGTTTCATCCAGAGTGAGGACCTCAATGGCAATGGTATTCTTGACACAGAAGGTAACTGGGTAGTATTTCCTTCAGCCGGCACTACCACTCCCACCAACCTTCTCCTGGCAGGAAGTGGCTGGAAGGAATACCGTATCCGTATCGATCAACTTTCTTCTTCACAACTTCGTGCTCTTCAGCAAGCTACATCGGTAGCCATCTACCTCAAGAAGAAAATCGGCAGCAAGGGGCGACTTCTCATTGATGGTATTAGTTTTCAGAAAACCAAATGGCAGGGTCTCACTATAGACGGAATAAGTACTTACCCAAAACCTCAGTGGCGTACAGGAATTCTCACTACCTTTTCCAGTGCCCTCTATCAGAAGTATCGTTTCTACAATCCATGGTCAGAGGACAAAGAAGCTCAAGAACGCTACACCACCTTTGAAAATCTTCACAAGATGCGAAGTAAAGCAGAAGCTCTTCAATATGAAGAGAAAACCATGGCACTTTTCTACTCCCTGAGCAATGTCCCCTTCGATCCACTTTCAGGGGAAGGTGGAAAAGAAGGTATGGTGTGGGATACCAAAAGCCGTCCTCTCCCTGTAGCCTCTTATGAAACCCTGAGTTTTTACATTTTCATTCCTTCCAAAAACGAAGATGGAAGTCCCATCAAAACAGGTACAGATACCTGGAATGACGAACATATTATCTTTGTGTTGGGGTCATCTACTCATGATTTCTACCAATGGAAGATTCCCATTGCCGATATACCCAAAGACACCTGGCACAAGATAAACCTTTCCCTTTCTACGTTAGATCTATCCCTGAGGAACACCTCTTATCGTCCCTTGCAACAGGGGACTCCCTATCTCTACGAAGTACGGATCATAGGATACGGCGTCGGGGTAAATGGCAGTGAACCCACAAGTAAAGGAAGCCTCTGGATAAACGAAATTCACGTCTCTAACGATAAAACAGAAACAGGTCTGGCCACCCTTGCCACCACCTCTCTTG
>JBKBIS010000140.1:0-4662 GCA_046294145.1 Brevinematales bacterium
CCCAAAACGTTCTGGATTTCCTGTTTCATTCGTTGTTCAATTTGCTTCTCACCCTTTAATCTCATCGGAAAATACCTTATCATTGACTTCAACCATAACTGTAAGGACATCAAGATTATTTTCTCTCTCTACAATCAGAACATAATGTGGAGAAGCTTCCTCAATCTGAACCAGGACCTCTTCAATCTGTGAAGGAAAGACATTCACACCACGAATAATAAGCATATCATCTGTCCTACCCATGATCCTGTCAATTCTGGGATGCGTACATCCACAAGGACATAGAAATGATCATCATAAATATGAAGCCCATTTTGTTCCAAACACTCACAAGCCACTCCTGGACCAATAATTTCAGACAAACCATAGATGTTAATTGCTTTGATAGGAAGTCTCTTCTCAATCTCATCTCTCATTGCCTCACTCCACGGCTCAGCACCAAAAAGTCCAGATTTGAGATTGAGTTTTTCTAACTTGAGCCCTTTTTGCTGTATTACCTCCAGAAATAGGTACCACTGTAGCCCCAATTTTTTCGGCTCCATAGTGTACACCCAACCCACCTGTAAAAAGCCCACACCCGTAGGCATTCTGAATAATCGAATGCTTTGTTGCTCCAGCAGATGTAAGGGAACGGACCATGACCTCCGACCATATCTGAATATCTCCTTCAGTATATCCTACCACCGTTGGTTTTCCTGTTGTACCACTGGAGGCATGAATACGAACAATTTTTTCCATAGGCACAGCAAAAAAGACCATAAGGATAATTATCCCGCAAATCGGCTTTCGTCGTCATAGGAAGAAGCCGGATATCCTCCAGTTCACGAATATCCCGTGGATGAATTCCTCTTTCGTCAAATTTCTTTTTGTAAAAGGGAACATTTTCATAGACATACCAAACCAACTCTTTGAGGCGGTACAATTGAAGCGAAGTTCTGATTGAATAATCCATAGTTTCGGCTTTTTGGTTCCAATGCAGTTGTGATCTTTTCATTGCTACGCCTCCTTTTCTCTTTGCAAGAACATAAAACCTAACTTGCGACCCTTTTCAAAGGCTTTCTGGTCTAGTTCTTGATATGCCACCTTCACCATATCACGAATAACATCCTTCCAGAGTTTATCCTCTATCTCTGGCAAAAAACAAGACAAAACACCCAATAAAATAGTATTTGCCACTTCTGAATTTCCCAATTCCCTACACAAAGACTCCGTGTCCACACTCAAAAAAGTTTCTACTGAACTAAACAAATCATCCCTTTGCGAAGGATAGACCATCTTGCCCAACTTCACAGGTACTAGATCAATACGATAAGTACTCACCAAAGCTTTACCACCCTCACGAAGAAAAGAAAGATACCGTGGTCCCTCCAGATATTCAAAAGCAACTAAAAAATCCCCTTCCCCTCTGCTAACAACAGAAAAAAATACTTTCTTCCCCCACCTCACAAAACTCACAACAGAACCCTCCCGTATCGAAACATCACCTCTGCTAGCATATCAGACATCAACACAATCCCCTGCCCACCTACCCCACAAACCACAGCACTCTTGATCTCCATAGTTAATTACCCTCCAGCCAGAGTTGATTCAAGCGTGGCTGAGCAATCACGCAGACACCTTCTACAACAATAACAGATACGCCTTCCCTCTTAAAAGAACAACTTATAACCTCTCGAAGTTTCTCCTTGTCATACGCCGAAACCCGAACCACATCTTCCACACCCATTCCATGCCCACCTTCTCAATATCCACATAGGGTGTAGACTGAGCATAAGCATCGACTTTTCTCCCGGGATTAGGCTGGTGCCCCGTCATAGCGGTAATATGATTATCCAATACTAAAAGCTTCATAGGAATCCGATTGTAGACCGCATTCACCACATGGGGCATGGCGGAATGAAAAAAAAGTAGAATTCCCTACCACTCCTACACTTGGCCAATTTTCCCCTACCAAAGACAAAGCTTTTTTGAAACCAGCTTCCACACCAGCCCCGGCACCCATACAAATACACGTATCCATAGCCTCATAGGGTGGGAAAGCTCCGAGAGTATAGCATCCAATATCCCCCCAGACCGTTATCCCCATTTCGCCAAGCACTTCAAAAACAGGCACATGCGAACATCCCTGACAGAGTTTAGCAGAACGTGGGGGAAGTGATTCTTTGAGAGAAATCCCACCAACTAGCATCCCCATCGCTTCTCGTATACGATCTGGGGTAAGTTCCCCATACAAAGGAAAAGTATCCTTGGCCTTTTCTATCTTCACACCCATGGCTCGGACCTCTTCTTCAATAAGAGGCTCAAGCTCCTCTTTTTTGAGGAAGAGGATACATTCCCACCTTCATAACAGACACATCAGGAAAAACCTCCCGTACCTAATGAAAAATAAGACCATGCGTCAAAATACCAAGAGAATGGTCTTTTCCCTTCTTCCACTTTATTAGCAGAAAAATTCTCAGAAAACTCTTGGAGTCCCTTCCATCTTTCCAAAGCAAAGGGATGACGTCCAATAGCATTGGCTGGAACCATCACATACTTACGAATATCCTTTTTATAAGAAAGACGAAAAGGTTCTCGCGATGGTTCAGAAATCTCTACCACGGTTTTGGTATGAGCGACCCTCGTCACCATACGAATAATAACCGGTGTATCAAATCTTTCAGATATTTCCAATCCAAGACGCACAAAATCTTTTGCTTCCTAACTATCCGCCGGTTCAAGAATAGGCAAAAGCCCGAATTTACTCCAGTGTCGACTATCCTGCTCATTTTGCGAAGAATGCATACCAGGATCATCTGCCACAACTATTACAAGGCCTGCGTTCATTCCAGTAAAAGCAAGCGTCATCAAAGGATCAGCCGCCACATTAAGCCCGACATGCTTCATAGTCACAAGAGAACGTACACCAGCAAGTGACGCCCCAATCGCTACTTCAAGTGCCACTTTTTCATTCACACTCCACTCACACCTCACCTCCGGATAGTTCTCAATAAGAAAGGGAATAATCTCAGAACTTGGGGTTCCAGAATATCCAGTCACCACACCGACACCAGCCTCATACCCACCACGAGCTATAGCCTCATTCCCAGACAAAAGACATTTCATGAAAAACTTACTCCTTTTCAAAACCAATCCAGAGACCAAGAAGCACTATTAAAATACCAGCTACAATAGTAGACATAGAAATAAGGGCATATACACCTTCATAATTAAGTTTTACAAAAGAGACAAGAAAAAACCCAAAATACATCAAAAAGACACCAAGCCCTACCATAACCCAATTTTGAACCATCATGCGGCTTTGTTTCATATTTTGTTTTCCTCCTTTTTAACAAAATGAGTATAAAGCAACTGCGTTGGATAGGCAAACTCTACTCCATTCTCTTGAAACACTCTCATAATCCCTAGCAAAATTGCCTGTTTCACATCCATATGAACCAAAAAATCATTACTCTCTACAAAATACACGCACTCAAAATCCAAACTATACTCCCCAAAAGCATCCCAATGACACCTATCAAAAGTAGCCTGAGGTTGTTCATCAATAACCTTTTTCACAAGTTCAGGGATTTTTCTCAATTTCTCAAGGGGCGTTTCATACACAACCCCAAAACGAATCACTACACGTCGTCTCTCCATATGCCGATAATTATGCAACTTAAGAGCTGTAAGCTCACGATTAGAAACAATCAAAAGCTCTCCTGAGAGGCTTCGTATTCTTGTAGAACGAAGACCAATATACTCTACTGTCCCTTTCGTATCAGCATCAATAACCAAAAAATCCCCCACCTCAAAAGGTTTATCCAGAAAAATAGATATAAAGGCAAACAGATCTCCTAAAATTGATTGTGCAGCAAAGGCTACCGCAATACCTCCAATACCTAATCCTGCCAAGATAGCATTAATCTTTATCCCCACATTATCAAGAATAATAAAAAGAGCAATCACCCAGAGTAAAAGCTGAATCACACTCCAAATGCTTTTAATAAATCCCTCATGAAACTTCTCATCCCTTTCAGGCGCTTTCCTATACCAATACTCTCGAAAAAGCACCTCCAAAACACGAGAAACAATAATCGTTATTTCTACACCTATCCCAACAATACACAACCGTTGAAAAAGTATACGCCACTGAGAAGAAATATGCACAGAAGAAACCAAAACCAACGCAACAGAAAAGAAAACAAGCCATACAGTTTGTTTTCGAAAACCCTGCTTACGCAATTTTCCCCTATCATGGAGCTTCCATAGCCGTAAAATCCAGAATCGAAGCATCCAATCAAAAGCAAAACTGAGAACAATGCCCAACAAAAGAACCACAAACATCAAAAAATATTTCCAAAGAGGAACCCCTAATACTTCCAGAGACAACATATTTCCTCCCTAGAGAAGTTTTTCCCACATACTGATCCAAACTTCAGAAGGCACATCCACAGGATTTGCCTTCATGCTGGAACTCGTAGAAAGCCTCACTATGTTTTCTGGCAAAAGCTGAAGATGAAAAGATTTAAAATCCCTTTCTATACCCATCCTTTCTTTCCACTCCGAAAGAAAATGTACAAAACCCTTACTTCCTCCACAGGATCGGACAAAAGCAAGCCTTTCATAGCTATCAGTATAGCGACTATTTACCTCCACCACATGATCCAGAAGAATTCCACA
>JBKBIS010000141.1:0-4650 GCA_046294145.1 Brevinematales bacterium
GGAACGACCCCAAAGTGAGTTTTCCCATTCTCTACCTCGCGGAAAACATCAGGAATAGTTTGAAAAGACTGAAGCTCTACCGATGTACCAAAATGGCGGATAACAGCTTGTTCTGTGTGGGTTCCCTCCGGTCCTAAGTAAGCAATCCGAAGGGTTTCTTCAAGAGAACGGGCAGCAGACATAATTTCAGTGAAAATCTGCATAAGAGCCTTCTGGGGAAAAACTCCCTTTGAAGTAGCCAGAACACGATCTCTTACCTCTTGTTCTCTTTCAGGATGATAGACAGGGATATTCTGGCTTTTTTTGTATTCGCCTATTTCTTTAACCAATTCGGCTCTCTGGTCTAAAAGCTTCACAATCTCCTCATCAATCTGATTGATACTTTGTCTGATGGTTTCTATATCTCTGGCCATACGCCACCTCCTTTGTCTTTTAGAAAAGATGGGATTCGTTATTTTCCTCTGGTTCCATTTCGTCTAGTACTTCTTCGGTAGGTATTTGTATTTCCTCGGATTCTATATTTTGCCATTCAAGTTGGGAAAGAGAGGGTAGATCTTCGAGGCTATTGATACGGAAGAACTCCAAAAATCGTTCCGTTGTAATGTAGAGAGGAGTCTGAAGAATATCATCACTTGCCCCTGATATGGTAATCAATTTGAGAGCAAGCAACGTATTGAGGCTTCGTGAGGAGGAAACTCCACGGATTTTGTCTATCTCTTCTTTGGAAATCGGTTGTTTGTAAGCTATGATGGCCAATGTTTCTAGGGCAGATTGAGGAAGTTTGTTTTCATTTCGTTTTCCAAAAAGTTCACTCATTTCCTGATAATAATTGGGATTGGTGACCAGTTGATATCCTCCTGCTACAGGGATGATAACAAGACCACGTTTATTTTCTTTGTAGTGGCCATTCATTTCTTCTATAAGTTTTTCTAAATCCTCTAAGCTAAGGTCCAGAACAGAAGCAAGTTCTTGTTTCTCAAAGGCTTTTCCATGTACGAAAAGAATGGCTTCAACAAGTCCACAGAGTTCCTGTCGTGAATAGGTTTTATTCAAAAAAAGTGATCGACTCATATTTCAACTCCCTGTTTTTCTCTAAGGTGTATATAAATGTCTGTAAAAATCTTTGCTTGTTTGAGGAGGACCTTTTGACGGAAGGAGAGCTCTAATCCCCCAAGAAAACTGGCAACTCTATCTACTTTTGTAGGTTCTTCGGAGGCAATTTGGCTGAATCTGATCATTTTTTCCTGATAGACCTTTTGCATGATCTTTTCCATCTTTTCTTCTACTCTTACTTCGCGTCGTTTGATGGGAATAGGTTTTTTAATGAAGGCTCCTTTGTAACGAGAGAGACTCTGGAGGAGATCCCCTACATAAAGAGTATGTTGGATGCGTATTTTGTGGGATTTCCCTTCGATAGGGTCAGGAATGTAGCCACGGGAATAGTACACATCTCCTTCTTCAGCTATTTTTTCTAATTGACGCGCCAGATAACGGAATTTTTTGTATTCTCTTAAACGAGCTAAAAGTTCGGTTTCTGTCAGCGGTTCTTCTTCGTTCTCAGTTGTCATTTTAGGCAAAAGGTATTTGGTTTTGAGATACACAAGTGTGGCGGCTACTACAAAAAATTCTGAGGCTATATCAATATTGAAGAGTTGCATAGTTCGAATATAATGAAGATACTGATCTGTGACAGTAGAGAGGGAAACTTCGGTAATCTGAAGTTTGTTTTCTTGAATGAGTTCAAGCAGCAGATCAAGGGGACCATCAAAGTTGGCGATATGAAGAGTATAGCCGCGGTGGATAATACCAATCACCGTTTTCTCCTACTCATATCGTCTGTGGGTTACCATTCCCATGGCAGTTCTTACCTTTTCCATGGTGGTTTTGGCTACAGCACGAGCTTTTCTGGCTCCTTCGGCAAGGATTTCATTCACCATTCCTTTTTTAGAAAGAATTTCTTGCCGTTTCCTGTGAAAATCAGCAAAATAATCAATGATAAGCTCTGCCATTTGTCTTTTGTCTTCGACACAACCGAGTTCTGCAGCCATACAACGCCGGCGGACTTCTTCGATGTGGTTTTTATCTTGACAGAAAACAAGATAATAAGGGAAAAGAAGACACTCATCAGGGTGCCCCGGATCAGTCTTTTTGGGACGCTTCACATCGGTAATCATGGACATAATCTTTTTTCGAATGGTATCTGGCGTATCACAGAGGTAAATAGCGTTATTGTAAGATTTAGACATTTTTCTTCCATCCAAACCATTGAGTTTAGGAACCTCAGAGAAAAGGGGCTGGGGTTCGACAAGCACCTCAGTGTTGTAGGTTGTATTGAACCTTCTAATAATCTCACGACTGATTTCGAGGTGAGGCACCTGATCTTTTCCTACAGGAACATGGGTAGCTTCATAGAGAGCGATATCAGCGGTCTGAAGAACCGGATATCCTAAAAAGCCAAGATTGTCTAAATCTTTGCCTTTTATTTCTTCCATCTTTTCCTTGTAGGTAGGATTGCGTTCTAACCACGAAACAGGTGAAAGCATAGAAAGGATCACAAAAAGCTCACTGTGTTCGGGTACATCAGATTGAAGAAAAAGTACGGATTTGTCTGGATCAATACCGGAAGCCAGAAGGTCCACTACCATATTTTCAATATACATCTGGACTTCTGTTTTATATCCTGCCTGGTTAGAGGTGAGTGCATGGAGGTCAGCGATAAAATAAAAGGTTTCGTTTTGTGGGTCGTTCTGGAGTCTAACCCAGTTACGCACTGCTCCAAAATAGTTGCCATAGTGGAGATAGCCGGTTGGTTGAATACCACTCAGGATTCGCATATATTTTCTCCTTGTCTATCAAATTCTATGAAATATCCTCTTCTACTTGAATCTCTTTGATAAGAGGTGGGGGGGTGTCAAGATTATATCGGACAAAAAAGACTATATTGTCTTTTTGAGAAAGGGTAAGTTCTACTCTATTTTCTTGTTGGTTTTTTTCATTTGCGGGGGGTTCTACCCAGAGAAAATCCACGGCATACACCTCTGCTTGTTTGTAGAGGCTTTTTTTCCATTCCAGAAACTCTTTTTCAAACTCTGTATGGTTAATGTCATCATGATCACTCTTATACGTGAGGACAAAAACCTGAAAACGAAAAATAATCTCTACAAGGGCATCAAGAGCTTCTCGAATAAGGTTCCCAAATTCCTGTCGAAACTGGGGAGTGAAAAGATACTTTACTTCACAATTATAGCTATCTCCGTAGCGAACAATAAAAAAGAGTGTGTTCTGGAGAATATGTTTCTGATCGGTTGCCCAGCGATGTCCGATAACTACCTGTCGAAAACGATGTTGGATATCCTGTCTCCATCTATGAAAGATAATATCATAATCTTCGATAGTGGAATGCGTATTGGCCTCAAAGTGATCATTGATTATACGAAATTCGTTTACCAGCAAATCGAAGATGCTCAGAAATTCTTTTAGTTCGAGCATGATACTCCTCGGTAATCTCTGCTTATACTCTGCTGGACGATTTCTATAATCTCTTCATCTGTTTTCTCAAGGAGTGTTTCTCTTTTTAGGGGTGGATGGAAGATGACCTCAATGGGTTGACGTGGATCGACAGCAAATCGATGCTTGGGACAAAAGCTAAAAAGCCCATTGAAGGTAATAGGAAGAATATCATAGGATGTATTTCTGAATATATAAACAAAGCCACGTTTGAAACGCTGGATTTCTCCGTTGGGTGTTCGTGTTCCTTCGGGAAACATGGCAATAGAGGCATTTTTGTCTCCTCGGACAGCCTTCTCCAGGGATGCTTTGGCTGACTTGAGTTTTTCTCTTTCCAGTGAAATACATCCAAGCACTTGCATGATCTTTCCCCACAGAGGGATAGAGAAAATAGATTCTTTGGATATCCACTGGATTTTTTGGGGATAGACAGCATAAAGAAGTGGAATATCAAACATACTGGCATGATTCATCAGGATAAGATAAGGCCTGGAGAAATCAACAAATTCACGTCCTTTTATCTTTACTGGACGGAGAGCAAAGATGAAAAGTAGTTTTGCCCATAGACGTGTGATAACAAGAATAGCCTGCCCCATTCCCATAATAGCCAGGACAAAGGCGATAGGAGTGAGAAGAATGGTCAGTGTTAAACTAAGAACATAGGAAAGTATATTAGATAGAACGATATAAAAAAAATCAATCATTCGTTTCACGCTTGTCTATCCTCTCCTTGAATTTCTTTGGGAGTATCATTATACACGAAAGAGAAAAAAACTTCAAGGTTTCTGGATAGAAAGCCTTATTTGTTTGGATGTTCATAAGTTAATTTTCTATTGTAATGTATATTTTGTATTTTTTTTGACAAAGATTTTTTTGGGTTTTAGGATAGACTATACTGGTAGCTTTGTGAGTCTGATGAGAATACAGTCAAAAATTTTGTTTTTTCTCTTTTGTGAAGAGAAATGGGCAAAAGAAAAATAAAGGGTTTTGGTATATTATAATTATAAAAAAAATATTTTACACAACCAAAAAAAAGTAGCAAAACCCTTTTTATACTTATATATAGAGAGAAAAAAGGAGGATTATATGTTTGCGCCTCTAAAGGTCAAAACGGTTGGAAATGAATTTCATGTTGGAGAGAAA
>JBKBIS010000142.1:0-4649 GCA_046294145.1 Brevinematales bacterium
GTGGTGGTATCACACGATACACAAAAGAAATGATAATGGCTCTCTCGAATTTCTCTTCAATTGAAATGGTTCTCATCTCTCATAAACCATTCTCGGTTCTGGAAGGAAAGAATATTATCGCGCATGTAGATCGTGCTTTTTCTTTTCTTCCAGGCACACTGTGGTTTCTTTTGAGAGCCCCAGCTCTGGCAAAAAAATACGGCTGCCATATTCTCTGGGGAACTCAACACATGCTACCCTGCAAAGACAAACACATAACGTACATCGTCACATGGCACGACGTGGTATGGAAAAGAGCTCCTTCCTCCATGCGAAGATTCAATCGCCTTCTTAATAGTCTTCTCGCATCCTTGAGCATCAAAAACGCAGATAAAATTCTTTGTGTATCCCGTACAACAGAAAAAGATCTTGTCCATTTTTATCCTCCCGCAAAAGGCAAAACCGCCGTCATCTACGAAGGGAAAAGTCTTCCAGATACCACTTCTGTTACCTGCCCTTATGATTTCCCTTTTCTTTTTGTTCTTGGTTCTTTAGAACCACGCAAAAATATCCTGGCTCTCATAAAGATTTTTGAGAAACTTCTTCTCATACCAGGATTCGAGAATTATCACCTTGTTGTGACTGGACCTGAGGGATGGAAAAATCATTCTTTCTTTCGTTATTTGAAAACCTCTTCCATAGCTCAGCGGGTTATCCTGACAGGGTATCTCTCTGACGAAGAGATCATTGCTTATTTCAAGGCATGCAAGCTTTTTGTGTTTCCATCTTTGTATGAAGGGTTTGGACTTCCTCTTCTCGAAGCTGAAGGAAAATGTGCCGTGGTGGCCAATGATATTGATGTTTTCAGAGAACTTGAAGACTTTTTTGAAAACCTTGTGTTTTGTGATTTTTCTGAGAAGCCTGAAAAAGTGGCTTCATTTTTAGCGTCCTTTCTTTCTAAAAATCGTGGTCCTCTTTTTTTCAAAAAAGGAAGCAAACTTACCTGGGAACAGGCCGCAAAAAGTTTTTTGAATCTCCTGAAGGAGAATGTATGATCCCAATCTTCACGAAAATGAGAACCTTTATAGTTTCTCTCTTCATACATGAAGAAAAGAAACGCCTCATGAGTAACTTTTTCTTTCTTTCTCTTCTTCAAGGGGCAAATTATATTCTCCCACTTTTGACCTTTCCCTATCTTACCCGTATTTTGGGTCCTGGACTCCTTGGCTCACTGGCCATGGCTTCTTCACTTGTCGCTTATTTCAATCCTCTCACTGACTTTGGTTTCGGTTTTACAGCCACAAGAGAAATTGCCATCTCCAGAAACGACAAAAAAAAGACTGCCGAAATCTTCAGTTCTGTCATGATTATCAAGATTTTTCTCACCATACTATCCCTGGCTATTTTGTTAGGTATTGTCTTCCTCGTACCATCTTATAGAAAAAAAGTTTGGCTCTTTGTTTTCACCTTTGGGCTTACTATTGGACAGGTTCTTTTCCCATCCTGGTTTTTCCAGGGCATGGAAGAAATGCAATATGTGACTTTTCTCAATATTTTTGCCAAAGTTATGTTTACGATTGCCGTTTTTGTGTTTGTTCGTAGCCAGCAGGACTATCTTCTGGTACCTCTCTTCCAGGGAATGGGATTTATAATCAGTGGGCTTGTGAGTCTCTGGATAGTGTATAGATTTTTTGGTATTCGATGGACAAAACCTTCTTTTCCTCTAGTGAAAACTCTTGTCAGGGACAGCTGGTATATTTTTGTCTCGGCTCTCATCAGTAGTCTCTACATGATATCTGCCCCTCTTCTTTTAAGTTTTTATGTCCCCATAGAACAAGTGGGATACTTTTATGGAAGCCAGAAAATCATCGACATCATTAAAACCATGCTTAATCCTCTTTCCGGGGCATTTTATCCCTTTCTTAGCCATCGCGCCCACCACCAGAAAGAGAGTTTTCCTCACCTTATCAAAAAACTTTCTTTTGTTATAGGGGGATTCACGTTTTTGATTTCTCTGGCCATCTTTCTTATGGCTCCTCTCATTGTTACTTTCATCCTTGGCAAACAGTATCAAGCCTCTATACCTCTTCTTCGTATCATGAGTTTTATTCCTTTCTTTGCCGGTATCAGTACTGTCTGGGGGAGTCAAACTCTCCTGCCCCTGAGAAAAAACAAAATATTTACCTTCATCATTGGAAATTCAAGCATTCTCTGTCTGATTCTTGCCATTGTTTTCCTGCCTTTTTTCCAGCTTCCTGCCATGGCAACCATCCTTCTCTTCACCGAAGCCCTTATTGCTATCCAGATGCTTTTCTATCTTCTTCATATAAAATTTTTTTCTCAAGGAGTACCTGAATGATTATTTCATTTCTTCTTCCCACTTTTCCAAAGAAACCAAGTGGTGGTTTTCGGGTTGTGTATGAGTATGCCAACTCTCTTGTAAAAAAAGGACATACGGTATATGTTATTCATCCCTATCGTCTTATTCCTCTCCCGAAAGAAAGTTTTCATCCTGTTCATCTGCTAAAAAAAATTCAACGTTATAGTCTTTCTCATTTTCACGGGCCTATTCGCTGGCAAAAGATTGATAAACGAGTTCATTTGCTCTATATACCAGAGCCAATAGAAAAATTCATTCCAGATGCCGACGTTATTGTCGCCACCTGGTGGGAAACAGCGTTTCTTGTTCATGCTTATCCTTCCTCAAAAGGAAAGAAGTTCTACCTTATTCAGCACTATGAAACATGGGGAGGACCAAAAGAAAAGGTGGACGAAAGCTGGCAACTCCCCCTAAAAAAAATTCTCATTGCCCAATGGCTTTATGAAAAAGGGAAGGAATTAGGCGTTCCGGAATACGATATGTGTCATATCCCTAATGCAATTGATACTATCTTATTTAGACTCATTTCTCCCATTGAAAGCCGTCCACCTCGCATCGCTATGCTCTATTCTTCTCTCGAATGGAAGGGGTCAAAAGATGGTATTGCCGTTCTGGAAAAGGTAAAACAACTTCACCCAGAAGTTCAGGCTGTCTTTTTCGGTGTTAACCCAAGACCAAAAAATCTCCCTCAATGGATAGAATATTTCTGCAATCCCCCCCAACAATTTCTCGTAGAAAACATCTATAACGGCTCAGCCATTTACCTTTGTCCAAGCTGGACAGAAGGCTGGCATCTACCACCAGCTGAGGCCATGGCATGTGGATGTGCCCTCGTATCCACCGACATAGATGGAGTAAAGGATTATGCCATTCATAACCAGAATGCTCTCCTCAGTCCTGTTCGGGATCTCGATGCTCTGGCAAAAAATATTCTTGTTCTTTTAGAAAACCCTCCTTATAGATATCAACTTGCTCGTCAGGGATATGAGTCAATTCAAAATTTTTCCTGGGAAAAAAGCACAGAAAAAATGCTGAATTGGTTTAGTGAACAAGTCGAGGTGAAAGATATATGAATTTTCGGGTCTGTGTCTTAACCGTCACCTATGGGAATAGATTCCATCTGGTAAAACAGGTTGTAGAAAGAGTCCTCGAAGAAGGCGTCACTCACTGTTTAATTGTTGATAATGCATCAGTAACAGAAAGCGCTACCAGACTTCAAGAAATGGTCCAGAAAGACCATCGCCTCAGTCTTTTATCCCTCAAAGAAAACAGAGGATCAGCTGGGGGATACAAAGCAGGCCTTGAGAAAATTGTCAAAGAAATTTCCTGTGATTATATTCTGTTCTTAGATGATGATAATCTACCTCCAAAAGGTTTCTTGGAAAAACTCAGAGGAATTACTCTTTATCTTCATGATTTTCCCTCTCCTTATGCTTTGATATGTTATCGTCCTATTTTCCCAATTTCTACTGAATATATTCTTGAAGGTTGTGATTTCTCCTATAAATATAACGCTTTTGCCTCAAATAATCTCCTCAAAAATTTTTTGAAAAAGACTCGAAAAGTCCTTCGGTTTTTTGTCCCAAAACAACCTTCAGCAGTTTCACAAAGTTCCTTTTCTCCTCTAAGACGAATTGATATGGCACCCTATGGGGGATTTTTTATTTCTCGTGATTCTCTTTCTCTCATAGGATATCCCCGAGAAGACTTTATTGTATACCTCGATGACCTTGAATATACGTACCGCCTTACCGCTCAAGGAGGATACATATTTCTCTGTTCAGAAATCCCTATTCAAGACCTTGATTCCTCTCATGATACAAAATCAAAAACATACTGGATACTTCAACCCGATCTCTCGGAATTTAAACTTTACTATTATCTTCGAAATGCTATTTATTGGTACTCTCATACATTCAAAACCAATAGCTTTCTGTATACTATCAACATGTTTCTGTGGTTTTTGCGTCTTTTCTTATCCGGAATATGTCACCCTTTGATGCTCTTCCGTCGTCTTCCTCTCATACTGAGGGCTATCCGTGATGGTCAGCAAGGACACCTCGGAAAAACTTTCTAACCCCTTCCAAAACTGCCATCTACCATCTTTTCCACAAGAGTCCAGAATGCAGTTCTGTACATTCGAGATTCATATTTTCGTGCCTTATTCTGGGCTGCCACTGCTATTCGTTCACGAAGTTCAGGAGAAACCTTCAGCTTGTTTATAAGCATACGAGCAGCCTTCACATCAAAAGGTTTTATTAAGAACCCATCCACCCCATCTTCGATAATC
>JBKBIS010000143.1:0-4629 GCA_046294145.1 Brevinematales bacterium
CTATCAAATCTTTTCTCAGGCATTAAAAAGAAATTTTTAATCTCTATTTTCTTATCGAATAATTGAAAATCTCCCTTTCTATTTATATCCATAAACCCATTATAAACCCTCATCAAAAATTCATAATCATTGGTAGAAAAAAAGAAGGTGAAATAATCTCCCTCTAACCTACCATCCCTCAGAGGGAAATAAGCAGAGAAGGTAAAAGGCTTTGTCTCATTACAGGCATAAAACCTATTGTAAAACTCATCGTCCTTATTCCCACTTCGATTTATAGCTTCTTTGATGAGAGAGAGAAGATGACGCCTGTAATCAGAAGGAATAACCGTTTGGCAGGGGAGAAAAATCTTAACTAAAAATCTCATACTATAAACAGTTTACTCTATTTTAAAAAAAATGTCAAGAGGAAAAATCATTTTTCAAAAAAATTTTTTCAAATGTCTCACCTAAAAAATACATCCCTTTTGATCTGGAATAAGAAAAAATCTCAGACATCCAGAAATACTACCAGCTCCCACCTCCACCTCCTCCCCCTCCTCCTCCAGAAAATCCACCTCCACCAGAACCAGTACTAGAAGGTGATGACGTCATTACAACCCCCATGCTCTGAATAGTAGAGTGGATCGTACCAGAGAGATACAAAGGTGAAAAATGCCCTGACCCCACATACCATGCCGGCGCTGTGGTAAGCACAGGAGAAAACTTCTTTGTCCACTGCTTCTCAAGCCCAAAGATTATCGCATAGGGAAGAGTCTTGTCAAAATAACGAGGATCATCTTTGAGTATCCTCTCAAGCCTTGGCCAGTCAGCCCGCTTGATGAACTCTCGAAAACCCACAAGCTGTTCATAGTATTTTTGACCAATCTCTGTACGAGCCGGCATAATAAACCCAAAGAAAAAAGAGACAACACTCAAAAGAAAAGCTATAGGGAAAAAATACCAGCTCTCTGTAACAATTCCAGAGAAAAACCCACCAACAATCCACCCAATACCAAAGAGAAAACACATCCCGGCAAGTTCTCTTGAATAGGGTTTGTAGAGAGATTTGTCTCTCACACTGTCCACTATCTCTTGTTTGGCCAGTTCAAAAGCCGTATAAAACTCATTTTTGAGAGAGGAAAGCCTCACACTTTCTCGCTTTTCAAGACCAAAATCAGATGGATCAAAAACACTTCCTATAGAACGAAAAGAGCTACGTATCCCCCCCTTCACAAATAACCCAGCCCACAGAATACACTCATACATCTTGGGATTTTCAAGAAGCTTTTTTGTATGAAAAATAAAATCCTTCCCCATTCCCAGAGTACCAGATGTCTCTTCAATAGTGATATAGCCCTCTGTAGCCCACTTGAAAATTGTAGCAATCACATCCCGCTGATCAATACTATTGTCAATCAGCATTCCTGCTTCAGCAGGATGAAGATCAGAAGGAGGATAAAAATGCACCATTTTGACAAAAGGCTTATCCTTGCCGAAACGCATCCAGAGAAGAAAAAGCCCCACCGTATACAAAATAGCCACCATCCACCAGATAACATAGCCATACTTCTCCCAAAAAGTCCTCCCATCATGAAGAGGCCAGAAACCCGACGGAAAGGCAGCAAGAAGCGTTATCCCCTCTCCCGGAGCCAGTTCTCCAATGAGACGCCCTTTGAGAGTACGGGTAGTCGGATCATACCAGGATTCAACACGATTCACATTGGTTTCCCCATACCTACCTACAAAGACGGTGTAATCTGGATGTTCCCACGCTTTCTCAAATACTACCTCAAAAAAGACCCGTCTGATAGGCACTTCCCATCCTGTGCCAATAAGATTCCAATAAAACGCCTGCCATGGAATCTGCTGCTTGTTCGAAAACACAAGAATGGGGTTTTGAACCTGATAAGAGAGATGATAAACCTGTGTCCCTTCCACATAACGCGAGGGTGAACCAATCCGAATCTTGAGAAAATCTTTTTCATAGGAAGTAGTAAAATCAAAGTCCTTCACCCACACTCTATTTATCCAAAAACGATGGTGAAAAGAATCTCCCTTCAGGCGGGTAGGAATGGTTCTATAGATTCCATGTCTCGGTTCATAGAAAAGAACCGTGATCGTTTCTTCCATCGTCAACGTCCCATTAGAAGACAACAAAGCCTTTACCCCATAGTCAGTAATCTCAAAATACTCACCCCACACAAGCACCGGCCAGAAAAAAAGCCCCCAAAAAAACCAGTACCATCCCTCTCTCTTTTTCATACAAAACCTCAAAATTGTACCTTCACGTTCTGCCGTTCCGACTCCGCAGCCTCAAAGTATGGCCTTTTACGAAAACCTGTTATATTTGCAATAATCACCGAAGGAAAACTCTCACAGAGAATATTGTAATCCCTGGTCACAGCATTATAATAACGACGAGCCAGAGAGATCTGCTCCTCAATATCAGTGAGATTCTTTTGCAAATCAAGAAAATTCGTATTGGCTTTGAGATCCGGATAATTCTCACTCAAAGCAAAAAGCGTTTTAAGTGTAGCTGTCAACTGATTCTCGGCTGCCATCTTGTCCTCAAAACCTGTAGCCTTCATAGCCATATTGCGTGCCTGAATAACCTTTTCAAGTGTTTCCTTTTCATGTTTGGCATAGCCTTTCACCGTCTCCACAAGATTTGGAATGAGATCATAACGCCGCTTCAGTTGCACATCAATACCAGACCACGCTTCATCCCCCTGATTTCTGAGACTCACCAGACGATTATAAACAAAAATACTATAACCCACCATCAAAACCACAATCCCTAAAACAATCCCACCAACAATCATATCTTCCTCCTTTTGGCCTTAATGACTCAGTATAACGACGAAAAAAACCTTTTGCAAATTTTTTATTTTAAGAACAAACCATTTTTAACTCTCACAGAAAACAAAATCAAAAAGCCCCCATTTCCCTCTACAAAATAAAAAAGCCCCCTCACGGGAGCTTTATATCCTATCTTAACTCTGCCCCAAAACTCTTATGCAAGAGTTCCACAACCTCATCACGAATCGCATTGGCATCTTCATCTGTAAGTGTCTTTTCCCTAGCCTGCACCAAAAAAGAGAATGTCACACTCTTTTTCCCAGCAGGAAGCTGCGGCCCAATATACACATCCGTAAATTCCACCTCTCTGATCAACGGATGAGCCAGTTTAATAGCGTTCATCAGCTTCCTTCCCGGAATCTCTCGATCTACAACCACAGAAATATCTCGGGGAATAGGTGGCACGGTTGGTATATCTTCCAGACGTCCAAAAGGCTTTCTCAAACTTTCCAGCACACCCATATCAACCTCCGCCACGTAGGCTGGATAACGAAGTTCAAAAGATTCGACCACATCAGGATGAAGTTCTCCAGCAAACCCAAGCGCCTTTCCGTCCACCTCAAACACAGCCGAGTTTAATGGATGCAAAAAAGGCACACTCGCCGGCAAAACATCCACAACCCACTCCCCCTGTATCCTTACCAATCGATCCACCTCTGCCATCACATCATACACATCGTTGTCCTTTCCATACCGCAAAAGGGCTAGACAGGTCTTTTCCCATGTTTCCACAGCCTTTTCTCTTTTGCTAAAGGTCTTGCCAATCTCATAGAAAAGAAAATGCTCTCTATAGGTACGGCGAATATTCCGATCCAACGTTTCCACCATCTGCGGTACAAGATACGGTCTCAGTATAGAAGCATCACTACTCAAAGGGTTTCGAAGCCTTACAAGCGTATCATTCACAAGCCCAAAACGGGAGAGAAGCTCCTCACTGGTAAAGGTAAAGTTAAACACCTCACTATACCCAAGCGATCTCATGGTCGGCCGTATCATATACTCAAAACGAATAGGTTTCTGCATCGCTTCTACATTCACCGGGGGTTTGAAAAGTTTTATAGGAATATTATTATACCCATACACACGGGCAATCTCCTCCACCAGATCCACAGGCCGAGAAACATCTGAACGAAAAGAAGGAATCCTCACCTCACATCCATCATCAAGACTTTTCATGATGGTAAATCCAAGACGACTGAGATAACCTTCTACCTCATCCGTTTCCAGTTCCAGTCCCAGATAGGTATTCACAAAATCGGTAGAGAGGGAAACCACCTTCTCCTTGAAGGGAAGGGGATACTCATCACGAATATCAGAGACCTGAATATCCGGTACTGTAAGACCAAGAAGTTGCGTGAGTCTCTGAATCACCGTAACGGTAATTCCATAATCCGCCGTTCTCTCAAAACGATAAGACGATTCGGTACGAATACCATACCGTTTCGCTGTCTGACGAATGGCAATCGGATCAAAAAAGGCAGATTCAAGAAGCACATTGGTCGTTGTCTCTCGAATCTCTGTATTCTCTCCTCCCATAATCCCGGCAAGAGCTACTGCTCTTTTCCCGTCAGCAATCACAAGCACATCCTCATTGAGCGTATGAGTTTCCCCATCTAAAGTAGTAAGCGTCTCTCCATCACCAGCCCGCCGAACCACTATCTTTCTGTCCTCCAAAAGATCTAAATCAAAAGCATGGGTTGGATGCCCAAATTCAAGAAGCACATAATTAGTCGCATCCACAACATTGTTGATAGAACGAATACCACAAACCTCAAGCCGTTTCGCTATCCA
>JBKBIS010000144.1:0-4614 GCA_046294145.1 Brevinematales bacterium
TATCCGTTTCCGTTATGCCAATGGGAATGGTCCCATCAACACTGATAACCGCTGTGGCATTCGAACCCTTCTCGTGGACAACAAAGAAGCTGGTGTCATAGTGTTTCCCCAGCGTGGAACATGGACAGAGTGGGGATATAGTTCCTATCTTCTGGTTTCTCTCCCCAAAGGGAAACACACCCTTACCCTGGTGAAACACCCCCTCGATGATAACATGAATGGCAAAATAAACCAGGCTGCACTGGACACCATTGAACTCATCCTGTGGGAAACCCATGAGCATTGAAAAAATTCTTGGTTCTCTGGACCTCAAAACCACCAATTATTGGGTATCCCTTCTGAAAACCCTTCCCCCTCATGAGATAGGGGTCATCAAAGTCAGTGCCAGACTCTGTTATTCGTCTCATCTCTTAGAAAGTTTTGTAGAAGAAATCCGTTATCTTGTCAAAGAAGCAGGTATTATTCTCCCTATTGTAACAGAAGCACGAAAAGACTCCATAGACTTCTACCAACAAAAGCTTACCCTTGCCCTGTCCAAAGCCCATATACCCTTTGTCTCCTGTCAGCCAGAACTGGTCCACCTTGAGCCTTCGTTCAGAAAAAACCAGTGGGAAGTGGACACCATCTTTACTGCTCCTATCATCCAGGCCATTTGCGAAGGAAAAATCCCCGTTCTGGGTTCAGGAGGCATTTCACCCCAGGGAAAGAGAGTCCTTATTCCAGGACTTCTTCTAGCCCGGGGACTGGTGTATACTCTTCATGCAAAAAAACTTATCCTGGTAGGTCATACCCCCATCCGTACTAAAAGTGGGCGATTTGTCACCGAAATTCTCTCGCAACACGAATGGCAAAAAAAGATTCTCTTACGTGAGATTACACCAGCAATGGCAAAGCGTGTTACATCAGCCTTCGATCTTCTTTCAAGGTTAGGGCCAGGACATAGCGTCCAGATCACCCGTCCAAAGTACCACAAACATGGTGTTTCTACAGGTCTTTTAGAAGAACTTCTCGGAAATGGAAGCGGCACCTACCTTGCCCTTCCTCCACAGATTACGGCTTATCCTCTCTCTGCCATCGACGAATCATGGCTTTTTCAGACTATTAGCGATGCCTTTACTCCCCTGAAAAAAAAACTCAAAAAAGACTATTTTGCCACTATTCGACCTTATCAACCTCTGGTCTACTTAGATAGCCTGCACAAAGGAGGAGCTATCGTCTATCTTCTTGAAAATACCCCATACATGTGCAAACTTTTCACCCGTCAAGATTATGAAGGAATAGGAATAGGTTCTACCGTTATACAAACTATCTACAAACACTTTGGATCCCTTTGCTGGCGAACCTCTCTCAATAACGAAAAAGCAGAACTCTTCTATGAGCGACTCATTTCCGAGTATGATGGCACCTCTCTCAAAACACCCCACTACATTCTTTACTTTTTAGGAAAAGCAAAGGCAAACAAAGACACCCTTGCCCGCATCCTTGATAAGATCCCCTCTTCCTTTGAATAAATTTCAATCCACAATATCAATAATCTGCCCCTTTCCATCTTCAAGAGGAGCTTCATGAGAAAAAGACGCCCCTTCTTCTTTTTTTTCTCTTTTTTCTCCCTGCTGATATGACTGTGAGGAAGATCCCTCTGCATCAACTCTGGTGAAATCCTGTGCATAGGCATCCAACTGAGAAATCGTATGTGGTGCCTCTATACTTTTTTGATGAGCCTGCTCCCTTGCCTGAAGCTGACCAGATTGGACAATCTGCTGCTGTTTAGCAATAGTTTCCGAATGTTCACCCCATTTTGAGAAGAGTACCTGAAAATCAATCGGTAGAACACCCATATCTACCTCCCTTTTTTTATTATCAGGGTGGGCCTATAAGCCGGGTTCTGTCGAGATGGAACATCTCTCTAGGGAAAGCGTTACCTCTTTCCTCAAGCGGCCTACCCACATCCACTGAAAAGCCATCAGTATCGGATGCCTATTTGGCCTTGCACCACGGAGGGCTTGCCCTGCCAGGTGATTTATACCACCTGCGGTGGGCTCTTACCCCACCCTTTCACCCTTACCGTACAAACGGCGGTCTGGTTTCTGTAGCGCGTCCATTGTCTTGCGACATCCGGCTTTTCGCCGGTCCGCGGCTTTTTGATGCCCGGACTTTCCTCCCGCTTTCACGGGCGTTCCATCAGCCCACCCTCTTTATATATCGGTTGTTTTTAGCAAAAAGGTAACCTCTTTTGAAAACATAACCAAAAAACATTCTCCAAAAAACTTATAAAAATATGGTATCAATTCTCTCCTATGGTAACTCTTCCCTCTCCATAGGCCACTGCCTCAAAATACTCAAAATATTCCGGAAACGATTTTGAGACACAGCCAGGATTCTCTATAATAATTCCTTCTACCTTGAGTCCAACAAGAGAGAAAGCCATCGCCATACGATGATCCTCATAGGTATGAAGCTGAGCCCCATGATAAGAATCCTTTCCCTTTATCACCAGATAATCCGGTCCCTCTTCTACAGAAGCCCCAATCCGGGATAGTTCACGAGCCAGAGCAGAAAGCCTATCACACTCTTTGATACGAAGATTGGCCACATTGAGGATTCTCGTTTCTCCCTCAGCAAAAAGGGCGGTTACAGCCAGCGTAGGCACAAGATCTGGCATATCATTCAGATCCACAACTATTCCTTTGAGTTTTCTTTCACTTCGAAGCACCACGGCATTTGGCTCATAAGCCACTTCACATCCCATTTTTTCAAGAACAGAAGCAAAACGACTATCCCCCTGAAGAGATTCACTTCCCACTCCCTCCAGCCGAATCTCCCCTCCAAGAATAGCCCCCATAGCCAGAAAATAAGAAGCACTTGAAGCATCTGCCTCGATAGGATATCTCCCTGGAGAAGCATACACTTGTGGTTCCACCCAAAACTTTTCATATCCCTCTTTGCGAACCTTCACCCCGAAATGCTCCATCATAGTTACTGTCATATCTGCATAGGGTTTAGAAGCCAATTCTCCCTCTACCACAATCTCTGTCTCTCCAGAAAACTGAGGTGCAGCCATCAAAAGAGACGAAAGATACTGACTGCTCTTCTCTCCAGGCAAATGACACAATCCACCCCTCGCCCCACAAGCGCGGACCACCACAGGTGGGCATCCGTTTTGCCTCTTACTTACCGCATCCACACCCAGTTCCCTCAAGGCGAGAAGTAAATCCTCAATAGGACGTTGTCTCATGCGCTCATCTCCATCCAGAACAAACTCCCCCTCTCCAAGGGACACATAAGAGACAAGAAACCGCATAGCCGTTCCAGCATTACCCACAAAAAAGGTATGATCACCAGTCGGCCGCCGCCCTCCTTTCACCATCGCAACACGCGTTTTAGTATCCCAGTCAAGGAAAATTCCCATCTGAGACAGGGCTTTTGCCATATAAATCGTATCCTGAGACTCAAGAAGATGATACAAAGTCACCGGTTCCGGTGAAAGTGCTGCCAGAAGAAATGCCCGATTGCTCATACTTTTGGAACCAGGAACCCTTACTGTAGCAAACACTCTTTTCTCTTGCGTCCTCACATGATACAATTGCATACTCTTTCCTTCCCTTCTATTTTCTTTTACCTTTCTTTTACAAGGACATGCCTTTAAAAAACACACAAAGACAAAAGAGAAGATTTTTTGTCCTTCTCACATCCCTTTGCATCTTTCACTTCTGGCAACTTACTTGAGCCATCCTGTCTCACACACAATCCTGTCCAGGCATACATCATGCTCATCATGGGGAAGAACCCTCAAAACCTGGAAGCTATAGGCAACTCCAATGGTTTGACTCTCCTTTGCCTTTGACAAAAACCTATCATAAAATCCACCCCCATATCCAATCCGAAACCCTCTCTCATCAAATACCACCCCAGGAACCAGAATAAACGTCGGCACACATGCAACCGTTTCCCCCACTGGTTCGGGAATACCATACTTTCCCCTCACTACATCCAGTCCCAAATCTCTCACCTCAGCCACTTCCATTTCCCTCGAACAAACCCTTGGCAAAAACAGCCTCCCCCCTCTTTCCAGCCACCATTTCATAAGGGGCAAAACATCCACCTCTCCACGAATAGGCCAGTACGCCATCAAAGAAACCCCGGGAAAAACCCTTTCACCAAGAAGTCCCTCAAGCCACCGTTCTATCTTCCATGAGAGATACTCACGTGTCTCTTCCGAGAGAGCCTCCCTCATAGCAAGAAAAGAACGACGAAGAATCGCTTTTTCCTCCACACAAACTCCGCTATTTTTTACCCTTCTCCTTGATAGAACGAATAGCCTGATCTACCCGCCGCTTGAAAGCATCCGTAAAAATAGGCCGCTCTCTGAGACGAATGAGAGGGATGAGAGAATCCCGATGGTTCAATTTTTCAATCGATTCCACTAAAAGCATCGCCAGCCTCTCATCCTCAACCCTTTTAGCATACTCGTGAAGAGTTTCACGAGATACACGATAGTCTAAATTGCCAAGGGCTCCAATCAGAGCATAGGCTCGATTTTTATCAAAAACATCCTTCAAAAGGTACGTAGAAAGCATATTTGCATCCGACTCATCCCCAATCAGACCCAATACC